>SKSL01000121.1 GCA_007123015.1 Natronohydrobacter sp.
GCCATATGTGCGTTGATTTCATGGCCGTTTTCCAGCTCGACCCGAAATGTCGCATTTGGCAGGAGTTCCTTGACGACACCGGGAAATTCGAGCAGTTCTTCCTTGGCCATGGTCACTCCATCATTGTGGCGCGTCAAAGCCTGCACGCGCGCGCGTTAAATGGTCCCATTTCGTCGGGTTTTCAAGCGAATTATGCGGATTTAACGCGCTGCACAGGCTGAGCGATGCGCATTTCCTGTTCGCCCCAATGCGCGTGGTTCAGCACAGCACCGGCGCGCCGGACATGGGCGATGGCGTCCAGGCTGACATCGGCATAGACCCAGCCCGGTGTATCGAGCGCAGTCTGCGCGAGGATCCCGTCCGAAGGGAAACCCAGATCCGGCGGCCCATAGATTGCCGCAGCCCCTGCATTCGTGTCTACCGCCGGACACCACTCTGCCGGACCCACAGTCGGGGCATGGACACAGACGCACTGGTTTTCCAACGCGCGCGCCATCGCACCGACCTTGACGCGGGTATATCCCGCCAAGGCTTCGGTGCAGGAGGGGGCGAGCAGGATTTCGGCCCCGGCCTCGACCAGCGCGCGGGCAAGCAGGGGGAATTCGCTGTCATAGCAAATCACGACGCCCAGACAGCCCAGCGGCGTCTCGAACACCCGCAAGCCCTGACCCGGCGCGATATCCCAGTCTTCGCGCTCGAAGCGGGTCATGATCTGCTTGTCCTGATGCCCGATGACGCCATTCGGGCCATAGAGCACTGCACGGTTGACCGGGCGAGCCGCATAATCGGCCTGCGCGGGACCCGAGGCCCCGAGAATATGCACCCCGAACTGCGCGGCCAGCGCGCAGTGCAGGGCCTCTACGGCTGGTCCATGACGCATGACCTCGTGCAGGGCCGCTTCCAGATCCGCTGCCACTGCCGCCCCGCCAAGGCTGGCAAGCTCCATCGCGCCATATTCGGGGAAAACCAACAGATCTGCGCCCTCGCTGGCCGCGTCACGCACCCATGCGGTGATCTTGGCTGCATAGGCGTCCCAATCGGGCAGGAAATCCAGCTGATAGGCACTTGCAGCGATTTTCATGGCTTGCGTATCCAGAATTGCAGCGTCTTGTCCGTCTCGGCCTGATCCCCAAGATCGCGCCAGTGAAATCGCGCCGTCACACCGGGAAGGGGGGCATAGCCGCGCTTGCGCCAGAACGGGTCGAGCGGGCGATATTCCTCAGGGCGGGCAGGGTGGTCGGGCGCGCGGATCACGGCGCAAAAGGCGGTCATGGGAAAGCCGTGGTCCCGTGCATGCTGCTCACGCGCATCGAAAAAATGATGCCCTGCACCGTGACCCCGACATTCGGGCAGCAGCACGGATTCGGCGCAGTAAAAGATCTGCGCCGGGTCATGCTCGGTCTTTGCAAACGCAGTCTGAAACTCTGCATCTGCATCCGAAAGCGGCAGGCCAGTGGACGCCCCCACCAATTGCCCCCCATCCCAGGCCGCCACCACGATCGCGCGCGGATTGCCCGCATAGCCTTGCAGATAGCGCTGCTCATAGGCCAGATCCCCGTCATAAAGATAGGGCCAGTCGCGAAACACCTTGATGCGCAGCGCCGCCACGCCGTCGATCACGCGGCCAATCGCGGCTCCGGTCAGTGTCTCATATCGCAAGCTCATGCAGAGACCTGACAGATCCAGTCCTGCAGATTGTAATAGGTCGTGATCCGCGTGATCTTGCTGCCCTCCAGCGCGAAGAAGGACCCGGCAGGCAGGACATAGCGCTGCCCCTTTGCTTCGGGCAGGCCGGGATCGGTCTGCAGATATTCGCCATGCACGGTAAATTCCGCCGCTGCGCGGGTGCCATCCTCACTGGCGAAGATCACCATATCGCGCAACTCTTCGCGATAGCTGACGCCCATATGGCTGCAGAACTCGGCAAAGGCGGCCCGGCCCGTGCGGACCTCGCCCTGATTGACGAAATGCTCGACATCTTCGCTGACCAGCGAGAGCATGGCGTCAGTATCGCCTGCATTGAAAGCGTCGAAATAGTGCTGGATGATGTCCTTGCTCATGTCTCACTCCTGTCCCGGTGGGCCGAAACGCGCCAGAAGCTGGTCCTTGATCTGGTTAAGGGTCTGGCGGTAGGCGTGCAGCTTGGCTTCGCGCGTCTCGCCCAGACCTGACGGATCCATGATCGGCCAGTATTCCACATCGATACTGGTATAGCGGGTCAATTCCAGCGCATGGCGCTGGCTGGCGGGCGAGAGTGCGATAATCACATCGAAACCGCCCAGATCATCGCCCCAGTCGATCATCTCTTCGAAAGAGCGCGCGCGGTGGCGCTCAAGTTCGACACCTTCTTCGGCACTGACCGCGACCGAAAAGCCGTCAATTTCACGATCATTCCTGACCCCGGCCGATTGCACATAGGCGCGCTGGCCGTAGAGCTTCTTCATCAACCCTTCGGCGATCGGCGAGCGCACAGAATTGTGGTCGCAGCAGAACAGCACGGAAGAGGGGAAGCGCCCGGCCATTCAGCCCCCGAAATGCAGAACGCAGATCAAGGTGAACAGGCGCCGGGCCGTGTCGATATCCATCTCGGCCTTGCCGTCAAGCCGTTCCTGCAGGATCCGCGCACCTTCATTATGGATGCCCCGTCGAGCCATGTCGATGGCCTCGATCTGGCTGGGGGGCAGGCGTTTGACCGCGTCGAAATAACTGCCGCAGATCTGATAGTAATCCTTGACCACTTGCCGGAAAGGCCCAAGCGACAGGATCAGTTCATTCAACACTGCGCCGGCCTCATCATCGACAGCAATGCAAAGCCTGCGGTCGCGGATTGCCAGACGGATCGCGAAAGGGCCGGGCGGGGCGTCCTGACCCTCGCGGGCCAGAAGCGTAAAGGAATTGTCTTCCAGCAGGTCGAAAACAGCGACCTTGCGTTCCTGTTCGATCTCGGGCGTCGGTGTCGGCAGCCCGCTATCATCAATCTCGATCTGGCAAATGCGGCTCATGGGTCTCGATATGCTCACCTGAAGCCCTGTGATGCCCTGTCTGTGCAGCCAGCGCAAGCGCATCGCGTCACGATGCACTGCATATGCGGGTCAAATCGGGGCCGAGCGCATCCGATCTGCCAGAGGGATCAGTGCTGCGCCTCTGCGCAGAACATATCATAGACCAATGCAATCAGTCGCGCTGCCTTGGGATCCTTGAGCGCGTAATACATGGTCTTGCCCTCGCGCCGACAAGACACGATCCCTTCCAGCCGCAGCCGTGCCAATTGCTGGCTGACAGCCGCCTGGCGCGATTCGAGCAGCAGCTCCAACTCGGTTACAGATTTCTCGCCAGCCGAAAGGTGGCACAGAATCATCAACCGCCCTTCATGCGCCATGGCTTTCAGAAAGGCCGACGCCGCCTGCGCCTGTGTGAGCATATCGACGGGTTCCACCGACTCGCAATGCGTGCCCTCTGCCCGATCCTGCTGTGTCAGGTCAGGTGCTTGTGTCTCTATCACGGTCTGCTCAAGTGCCATTCTGCCCATCCTGTTTTGGGTCTGCCAGCAGAAAAGAAAATGCTGCGAAACAATTTCAATTAGATGAATATGTATACCTTCTGACCTGATCCCACAAGATCCGTCTGGAAAAAGGCGCAGAATCCGGGCGCGCGCAGCAAAATAACGAAAATGTGCCAGATTTCCCGGCAGATCTGGAACGAAAATCCAAAAAGACCTGCCCCTTTGTAGGGGCAGGTCTGACGTTTTGCCGATAAATCGCCTTGTGGTCAGGTCGGATCAAGCATCGCGCGGGTCAGCGCTGGCGCCGTCATTGCGCGGATCGTCATCATCCATGCCAGCAGCCCCGATATCGTCGAAGAGTTCCGAAATCTCGAATTCGGCGGCGGCTTCTTCTTCAGCCGCGAGTTCCTGAATCGACTTGCCAGAGGCCTGCATGTCGGCTTCTTCAGCCGAACGAGCCACATTCAGACCGATTTCGACTTCGACTTCCGGGTGCAGATGGATGAGCGCCTTGTGCAGACCCAGTGTCTTGATCGGCGACGCGATCACGATCTGACGCTTTTCGACCTTCACACCAGCCTCGTCCAGCAGGTCTGCCACATCGCGCGGGCTGACAGAGCCATAAAGCGCCCCACCATCAGATGCCTGACGGATGACGACATAGCTTGCATCATCCAGCTTGTCTGCGACAGCCTGCGCTTCCTTGCGGGTTTCCAGGTTCTGCGCTTCCAGCTCGGATTTGCGATGCTCGAAGGATTTGATGTTGTCATCGGAAGCGCGCAGCGCCTTGCCCTGCGGCAACAGATAATTGCGCGCATAGCCGGGCTTGACATTGACCACGTCGCCCATCTGGCCAAGCTTGGCCACGCGTTCCAGAAGGATAACTTGCATGGGTCCAGCTCCTTATTTCACAGCATAGGGCAGCAGGGCGAGGAAACGCGCGCGCTTGATCGCACGGGCCAGTTCACGCTGCTTCTTGGCCGAGACAGCCGTGATACGCGAGGGCACGATCTTGCCACGCTCAGAGATGTAGCGTTGCAGCAGGCGCGTGTCCTTGTAGTCGATCTTGGGTGCATTGTCGCCCGAGAAGGGGCAGACCTTGCGGCGACGGAAAAACGGTTTTGCAGCCATGGTCCTGATCCTTCTTACGATGCCCGGCGGCGGTCGCCGCGGTCGCCGCGGTCGCCGCGCTCGTCACGCTTCTGCATCTGCACGGACGGGCCTTCGGCATGTTCATCGACCTTGATGGTCAGCACGCGCATCACATCGTCATGCAGGCGCA
>SKSL01000268.1 GCA_007123015.1 Natronohydrobacter sp.
ATCTCTTTCCCAACGTTCCCCAAGCAAGCGCGCTGCCGGGCCGATATAACCCAGATATATATCCTCGATGGTTGCGCCTTCATCGCGGCGCGCGGCAATGAAGGCCAGCGCACGACGGTTCTGATCAGGCTGAAGCAGCATGTCGCAAAATGCCGAGACGCTCTCTGGGCTGATCTTGATCGGATCGAGGGAGTGATGCGTTGCGGTTGCTGCCGCGAGGCGTATGACCACTTGCCGCGCGAAGCCTTCCACAACATCTGGCGCAAGGACCCGACGTTTCTCTTCGAAAAGCTGGGTTGTGTGCCCGAAGATCTCCGTGTTTATGAGTGTGCTTGCCTTATTCATCGGATTGTCCCCCCATCGGCAAATGTATCCCACTGCATGCATGGAGCAAGACTGAAATCAAACACTGCAGGATGTCGTTTTCAGACACAGTCCCCGCATTACCATCCAGAGGGTCGGCCCGCGCCAGCACCAGCTTGGCCGCACGGTCGAGCGACGGCCACAAACGCGATTCCCCTGACCCAAGCAGTGACTGAGCCCCCAAAAAATTAAATGCGGAGACAATCCGATATGACATCGATCGATTCAAAACACACCGAGAGAAGGGCCGTATCTGATACACGTGTCCGCTCCCTACTTAACGGATTGTAAGCTGTGTATCAGTTCATGCGCCGCGCAAATGTGTTCACTGATTAAATCGGCTTGGCCTTAGCGTGGGCAGTCACAATGAGCCCACTGCCGTCAGTGGATCGTTTGCGTCAAGCCGCGCAGCGTCGGGCCGCGGCGCGGCGATCTGACTGTCGGGCTATCGCGGTTTATGGCGGCCAAATCCGCGTGATCGCGAGGCTATGCGCTGGTGGCAGCCAAATCGCCGTGCCGTGGGTGCGGCGTCATGCCAGGGGCATGCCTGCGGCATGACGATGCGCGGCGGCCTTCGGCCTTGTCCCGCGCAGGTCAGTGTGTCGACTGTCCCCTCTGTCCGCATAGCTGACCTTTGCCACTGACGGCGTCTGGCACACGGGAACCTTGTGCGAGATGGCGAACACTAGAGCGCCCGGGTCAGCAATTGCAGCGCATGGGTGACAGTCGCCCTGCGCACGGCACTGCGCCCCAATGCCCCGAAGTCGATTGTCTCGCTGCGCACCCCGTCGCGCGTCGCAAGGCCGAAACAGACGCGGCCCTCGGGTTTGAACTCGGACCCGCCCGGCCCCGCAATCCCAGTGACAGACACGGCCAGATCACCCGCCGAGCGGTCAAGCGCGCCCTGCGCCATCTCGCGCGCCACGGCTTCCGAAACGGCCCCATGCGCGGCCAGTGTTTCAGGCCGGACCCCCAGCATGTCAGTCTTTGCTGCATTGGAATAGGTGACAAAGCCGCGATCCACCACCTCGGAGGACCCCGGCACCTCGGTCAGCGCCGCCATGATCAGACCGCCTGTGCAGCTTTCCGCCGCAGCGATCCTGAGGCCTCGCGCGCGGGCCTGGGCCAGAAGCGCCTCTGCGCTCATGCGCCCAGCATCCCATGCACCAGCACAGCCGCCACGGCGACAACCATCGCGGCCAACGCCCCGGCGATGATATCATCCAGCATCACCCCCAATGGCGTATGCATCCGGTCCGCCAGCCCGACAGGCCCCGGCTTCCAAATGTCAAACGCCCGAAAGGCCAGAAACGCGACCAGCCAGCCGGGCCAGAGCGCCAGGATCGGCACGCCCTGCAGCATCGCCCCCAATGACACAGGCCAAAGCGCAAGCCATTGCCCCGCCACTTCGTCGATCACGATTTCCGACAAATCCGGATCGCCCAGCCCCCGCGTTTCCTGCACCGTCGCCCACCAGCCAATCAGAAAGACCAGCACGGTGGCCAGCACCAGCAAGGCAAAGCCACCGATCTGATGAAGCGCCCAAGCCGCAGGCAGCGCGGCGAGCGACCCCCAGGTCCCCGGCGCTGGTCGCAACAAGCCAGCGCCGACAAAGGTCGTGATCAGACGTGTCCCTCTCATGCGCCCTCCCGGATCAGACAGACGGTTGCCAAGGCGGCAATGCCTTCTTCGCGCCCCGTGAAGCCCAACCGTTCCGACGTCGTGGCCTTCACGCTTACCCTTCCCGGATCCAGCCCCATGATCTCGGCCAGCCGCGCTTGCATGGCCGCCGCATGCGGCCCGATCTTTGGCCGCTCGCAGACCAGTGTCACATCGCAATTGCCGATCCGATAGCCCTTCTGGGTGGCCAGTTCCACTGCATGCGCAAGAAAGATATGGCTCGCAGCCCCCTTCCATTGCGGGTCCGATGGCGGGAAATGCCGCCCTATATCACCTTCCGCCAAAGCCCCGTAAATCGCATCAGTCAGTGCATGCATGCCGACATCCGCATCTGAATGCCCTTCGAGCGCGCGGTCATATGGCACAAGCACGCCACAGAGAAAGCAGCCCTTACCATCCTTAAAGCGGTGCACATCATAGCCATTGCCCAGTCGGATATCCATCAGTTTTCCTTCTTGCGCGCCCAGCATCTGCGCTGCACGCGCGAAATCCGGGGGATAAGTCAGCTTGATATTCTCTTCGCAGCCCGGCGTCACCACCACATCCAGACCCGCAGCCTGCGCAATCTCGACATCATCGGCTGCAGGCCCGTCATGGGCGCGATGTGCCGTCAGGATCGCCGGGTAATGAAATCCCTGCGGTGTCTGTGCCCGAAACAGCCCATCGCGGGGCACAACGCCTTGCACTTTGCCATCAGCGGCCCGCCAGAGCGCATCGCTGACCGGCACGGCCGGGGCAGCGGCCGGCGCCTGCTCAAGCGCGGCACAGACACCGTGGATCACAGCCGGACTGACCAGAGGTCGCGCACCGTCATGGATCAGAACCCAGTCTGGCGGCGTATCCGTCATGGCCTCTAGCGCGGCTCGGACGGACGCGGTGCGTTCTGCCCCCCCCGGAACAAGCAGTTCATCGGGCAAGAGCAGCGCCTCGGCCTGCGCGCGGTCATCTGGATGGATGACCACCACCAACCGCGACAGTCCCGTGCGGCGAAAGGCTGCCAGCGTCCAGGCCAGAACAGGGTGCCCGGCCAGCATGCGCCATTGCTTGGGCAGCCCCGCTCCTGCCCGTCTGCCCCGCCCGGCCGCGACGATCACCGCTGCAATATTTCGCGCCATTCATCCCCCGGCCGGCTAGACCTGTGCTCGCTTCCGTCCCAGCTATAGGACGAAGCAGGGCGTGCTGACAATCCACGCGAAAACCCAAGATAAATGCACAATAATTAATCATATGATGAATTTTGCGCCGCAGAGATGCTGAAGTCGTTTGCGCAAACCCGCCAAGCCAACTACAGACACCCCATAGGATTTGGAAACCGAGATGCAAATCAACCCGTTCATCACGCTTCGAACGTCCTCCGGGGTGCCTTCGGGTTTGCCGATTACGCCCCCCGTGTTGCTGGCCCCGCTCGCCGGGATAACCGACCTGCCTTTCCGGCGCGTTGTTGCAGGCTTCGGGGCGGGACTGGTTGTCTCGGAAATGGTCGCCAGTCAGGAAATGGTGCAGGCCAAACCCTCGGCCCGCGCCAAGGCCCGCGCAGAGCTGGGCTTGGGGGATTCGCGTACAGCCGTGCAACTGGCCGGGCGCGAGGCGCATTGGATGGCCGAAGCCGCCCGCATGGTCGAGGCGAATGGCGCGCAAATCATCGACATCAATATGGGATGCCCTGCCAAGAAGGTCGTAGGCGGCCTGTCAGGCTCTGCCCTGATGCGCATACCGGATCACGCCTTGCGCCTGATCGAGGCCGTGGTGAGCGCCGTGAAGGTGCCCGTGACGCTGAAAACGCGCCTTGGCTGGGACGATGATTGCCTGAATGCCGCCGATATCGCTCGCCGCGCCGCGGATGCCGGGGTGCGCATGGTCACGATCCACGGTCGCACGCGCTGCCAGTTCTACAAGGGGCGGGCCAACTGGTCCGCCATTCGGGATGTCGTACAAAGCGCAGGGGTATCTGTCATCGCCAATGGCGATATCGTGGACATTTCCACTGCCAGAACAGCCCTGACGCAATCGGATGCCGCCGGGATCATGGTCGGGCGCGGGGCACAAGGCCAGCCCTGGCTATTGGCCGAGATTGCGGCCAGCCTTTTTGGCACCCCCGCGCCACAGCGTCCGACAGGTGCAGCGCTGGTCGATCTTGTGGCCGCGCATTATGAAGCGATGCTGTCTTTCTACGGGCGCGATCTGGGCGTGAAAACAGCGCGCAAGCATCTGGGCTGGTATATCGATACAGCAGGCGGCGCGGGTGCCCTGCGCCATGAGGTCCTGACCGCCCGCGACCCAACGCAGGTTTTGAAGCTGCTGCCCGACGCGCTGTCCCCTTGCGACCCGATGGAGCGCGCCGCATGACACCGCCCGCAACTGGCACGATCTGGGCGGCGCTGCCTGTCCCCACTTTGCTGATCGGGCGCTTGGGCGAAATCGAGACTATCATCGAATGCAATCCGGCCTCGGAACAATTCCTTGGCCTGTCGCGGCGCGCAGCACTCGAACGCCCCTTGGCGCAGCTGATGGAATTCGACGCACCGATTGAACCCGCTCTGGAACGCTGCCGCGAGAATCGCGCGCCGGTCTTCATCAATGATGTCGTTGTCACATTGGGCGAAAAGTCAGGCGGGCATTGTGCCTTGCAGCTGTCGCTCTTGGGCGACCGCCGCGATCTGGTCCTGATGCTGATCACCCCGCGCGAAATCGCCGGCAAATTGGGCAAGGCTGACGGGATCCGCCACGCTGCGCGCTCAGCCATTGGCATGTCGCAGATGCTGGCGCATGAGATCAAGAACCCGCTCGCAGGAATCACAGGCGCGGCGCAGCTGCTATCGATGGGCCTGTCGGGTGAAGATCGCGCGCTGACCGATCTGATCGTGATGGAAACCCAGCGCATTGTGAAACTGCTCGATCAAGTCGAGCAATTCGGCAATCAGCGCCCGCCGGATTGCCGCGCCGTGAATATCCATGATGTGCTGGAACGCGCGCGCCGCTCGGCCGAAGTGGGCTTCGCCGCTCATATGCAGATCAAGGATGCCTATGACCCCTCGCTGCCCCCGGTCTGGGCCGATTCGGATCAGCTTCTGCAAGTCTTCCTGAACCTGCTGAAGAATGCCGCACAGGCCAATCTGATGGGCGGACGGATCGAATTGCGCACATTCTTCGAGCAATCCCTGCGCCGCAGAGGGACCACTGGGCGGGATGTCGCCCTGCCGATTCATGTCGAGATCATTGATAACGGGCCCGGCCTGCCGCCCGAAATCGCAGATGATATTTTCGACCCTTTCGTGTCGGGGCGCGAGAATGGCACTGGGCTGGGCCTTGCGCTGGTCTCGAAGATCATCGGCGCGCATGACGGCTGGATCACCGTCGACAGCAAACCCGGACGCACAGTGTTCCGCATCTCGCTTCCGCGCGCGCCTGACCCCAAGAAAATTGACAGCAAGGAGACGCCCTGATGGACGGTACAGTTCTGGTGGCTGACGACGACCGCACGATCCGCACAGTACTGACGCAGGCGCTGACGCGTGCGGGCTGCAAGGTGCATGCAACGTCCAGCCTGACCACCCTGATGCGCTGGGTCGAGGAAGGGCGCGGCGATCTGGTCATCACTGATGTCATGATGCCCGATGGCAACGGGATCGAGATGATCCCCAAGATCAGCAAGGAACGCCCAGATCTGCCTGTGATCGTGATCTCGGCGCAGAACACGATCATGACCGCGATCCAAGCCAATGAGGTCGATGCGCATGACTACCTGCCCAAGCCTTTCGACCTGCCGGACCTGCTGAAGCGCGCGGGCGCCGCGATGAAGAACCGCCGCCTGATAGCAGCCGCCGATGCGCCACAGCGCAGCGCACCGGCACCGCGCGGCGATATGCTGAGCATGGAAACCATGCCGCTTGTGGGCCGCACACCTGTGATGCAGGAACTTTACAGGCTGATCGCGCGGGTGATCAATTCCGCGATGCCGGTGCTGATCATAGGCGAGTCGGGCACGGGCAAATCGCTGATCGCGCGCACACTGCATGATCTGTCCGACCGTCGCAGCCAGCCTTTTGTCACGGCCACAGCCGAAGATTTGCAAAGCTCGGACGGGGCGCAATCGCTCCTTTCACGCGTGCGCGGCGGCACGCTGCTGTTCGACGAGTTGACTGCCTATGACAAGGAAGCCCAACTGCGCGCCGCACGGCTGCTGGATGCGCTCTCGGATGAAGGCCCGCGCGTGATGGCGACCGCACAGGGCAATCTGACCCGCGCGCTGGCCGAAGGGGCGCTGCGCGAGGATCTCTATTACCGGCTGGGCGGCGTGGTGCTGACCGTGCCAGCGCTGCGCGAGCGCATTGACGATCTTGAACCCCTGGCAGAGCATTTCCTCTCGCAAGCTGCAGATGAAGGGGCCAGTCAGCGCAGCCTGTCCCCCGAGGCGATGGAGCTGGTGCGCAGCTATTCCTGGCCCGGCAATGTCCGGCAGTTGCAGAACACGCTGCGCCGCCTCAGCCTGACCCTGTCCGACCCGATGATCAGCCGCGCCGAGATCGAAGCCGCCTTGCAAAGCCAGCCCAGCGCTGCGGCCGTGGGTGAGCGTTTCACCGATGAAACCCTGTCGGATTCGGTTGGTCGCCACTTGCGGCGCTATTTCGACCTGCATGGACAGGAACTGCCGCCCCCCGGTCTGTACGGGCGCATCCTGCGCGAGCTGGAGATCCCGCTGATCGAAATCGCGCTTGATGCCACAGGCGGCAATCAGGCCAAATGCGCCGATCTGCTGGGCATCAACCGCAACACGCTGCGCAAGAAGATCACGGAACTGGATATCTCGGTATCACGCCGCCGCAAGCTTGCCTGACATTGCGCGGCTCAGCCGTACAGCGCCTTCGCCCGCGCCTCAAACGCCCCCACCACACGGCGCATGGCCTGATCGAACACGACACCTATCAGCCGCTGCAGCATCGGGTTCTTGAACTCGAAATCGACCGAGAAATCCACAATGCACCCGCCACCTTCGGCATCGCGCATTTCCCAATGCGAGATCATGTAGCGAAACGGCCCGTCCAGATAAGCCGTATCGATCTTGCCGGCGTCCGGGTAAAGCTGCACCCGGCTGCCAAAGCGCTCGCGAAACACCTTGAAAGAAATCACCAGATCCGCTTCGATCTCTTCGCCGCCCGTGATCGGCTTGCGCGTCCGGATCCGCGCGGCAGCCGTCCAGGGCAGGAATTCAGGATAGCGCGCCACATCCGCCACCAGATCGAAAATCTGGCGCGCCTCGTAGGGCATATGGCGGTGTTCAGTATGCGTCGGCATGGTCAGCTCTTGTTCTGATCCGCGCTGATGTCCTAAACTCGGGACGAAAAATCAAGGGGCAGTTATGACTCAGCCAGCCTATGTAATCGATCAGATGATCTCGGCCAAGCAGATCGCCGCGCGGGTCGAAGAGCTCGCATCCGAGATTTCGCGCAGTTTCGCAGGGACGGAAAAACTGGTTGTCGTGGGCCTGTTGCGCGGCTCTTTCGTGTTTATTGCAGATCTTGCGCGCGAACTCGACCTGCCGGTCGAGGTCGATTTTCTTGAGGCCTCCAGCTATGGCGACAGCACCCAGTCCTCGCGCGAAGTCCGGATCCTAAAGGACCTGTCTGGCAAGATCGAAGGCCGCGATGTTCTGGTGGTCGAGGATATCGTCGATACCGGCTTCACGCTCAGCCAGGTCCTGCAGCTCTTGCTCGCGCGCAACCCCGCCCGGCTGGAAGTCTGCGCGCTGCTCGACAAACCATCGCGTCGCGAGGTGGATATCAAGGCGACCTGGACCGGGTTCGAGATCCCGGATGAATTTGTCGTCGGCTATGGTATCGACTATGCGCAACGGGATCGCAATTTGGCCTATATCGGCAAAGTCCGATTTGTTTGAAAGCGCAAGGCCACGGAAACGCTCGCAAGCAAAGCAGTTGATCCTGACGATGGCTGCGCTATCCTTCATCTTATCAGAACAGGGAGCGACAAAATGACATTGAAGACATTTTTCGGCACATGTGCACTGGGGCTGACCCTCGCCCTTCCCGCTCTTGCCGAAACAGACCCGGCTGTTGCACAGCGCAAGGGCCAGTTTCAACTGTATCTGCATAATTTCGGTGTGATGGGTGCCATGGTGCAGGGCCGCATGGACTATGACGCCGCGCTTGCCCAAACAGCCGCTGATAATCTGTTCCACATCACGCGCCATGACCAATCCCGCCTCTGGCCAGAAGGGACGGATTCCGCGAGCATCGAAGGCACCCGTGCCAATCCGGCGATCTGGGACAACCTGGATGATTTCGTCAGCAAATTCGTCGACCTGCAAAACGCCGCCGAGAACCTGCAATCACAGGCGGGCAATGGGCTGGACGCATTGCAGCCGGCGTTCGGCGCAACCGCAGGCACCTGTCAGGCCTGCCACGAGGCCTATCGCGACGAAGCCAGTTGAAGGGTGTCACGCCGCGCGGCTTTGTCCGCGCGGCCCTGAGCCAAGGATGTGCCCATGCGCAAGCTCTTTGCGGGATTGGCTGGACTAGCGCTGATTGCTGCTGCTGCCGCATGGGTACTTTCCGCGCCACGCCCGCTTGACGAGACGATCATCAGCGATCTGACAGGAGATGCCGAAGCCGGGCGCGTCATCTTTCTCGCAAGTGGCTGCAGCTCTTGCCACCGAGGGGGAGCGCGCGACTCGGATCCCCTTGTGCTGGCAGGCGGCCGCAGTTTCGAAAGCGATTTCGGCACATTTCGCGCCCCGAATATCAGCCCTGATCCAGATCACGGGATCGGGACCTGGACTCAGAGTGAGTTCATCAACGCTGTAATGCGCGGCATCTCGCCTGATGGCGCGCATTACTATCCGGCCTTCCCCTATACCAGCTATATCAGGGCCAGGCCGCAGGATATCGCGGACCTCTATGCATATATCATGACACTGCCTGCAGATGCGACGCCTTCAGAACCTCATGATCTCGGGTTTCCCTTCAACATCCGCCGGACTGTCGGCTTGTGGAAAACGCTGTTCCTGACCGATGACTGGACCGTCACCGGCACTCTGACCGAAGAAGAAGAGCGCGGCCGTTATCTGGCGGAAGCCCTTTCACATTGCGCCGAATGCCATACACCCCGCAATGCATTGGGCGCGCTCGACCGCGACCAATGGAACATGGGCGCACCCAATCCGTCAGGTCGCGGGCGCATCCCGGCCATTGCAGGCCCGGATTTCAACTGGTCTGCATTTGATGTCAGCGCCTATCTCTCCTCCGGGCTGACGCCGGAATTCGATGTGGTGGGCGGGTCCATGGCCGATGTGGTCAATAATCTTCGCCAATTGGACAAGTCCGAGAATGACGCGATCGCCGCCTATATCACGCGCGCCAATGAGTAAGCGGCCAAATGTGATGCTGCGACAGCGCAAAACACTTGTGCGCGAAGCAAGCCGCTATCATATTCGGGGTGCCACGGATCAGCCTGGCCCGGGAAACGCATGTCCGATAACCACCGCATGACCGAGACCAGCAATATCTCGCGCCTGACCTTCAACGAGAAGTTCCGGCTGCAGACCTGGTTGATGGGCATCATCGCCTTTGCTGTGGTGCTTTTCCTGTTGGTCCAGGCGAAGTTCATCCTGATCGCGCTGGCCATCGCCATTATCCTGTTCTCGTTGACCTCGGATGCGATCAATTCGATCTCGCGACTTCAGATCGGTCAGTTCCGCATCACCAACTGGCTCGCCTCGATCGTGGCCGTGATGCTCATCGCCTCTGGGCTTCTGACATTGGCAGGACTGGTGATTTCACAGATCAACACGGTCCTGACCACCACCTTGGCCTATACCGATGACGCACAACGCGCCATTGCCCAGATGTTCGCCTGGATGGGCGAAGATGTCGAAGAATCGGTCCTGCAAACCGTGCGCTCGATCCAGATTTCGGGCTATCTGCGCTCGGCTGCCGGGCAGGCGGGGACCATCCTCAGCCAGGTCGTCCTGATCATCCTCTTCGTCGGTTTCCTGTTCCTCGAGCGCGTCTGGTTCGGCACCAAACTCGAGAACCTGATGGGCGACAAGGCCCAAGCACAGCGGGTCAGCGCGATCATCGGCTCGATCATCCGCCGTGTGAACCACTATCTGCTGGTCAAAGGTCTGATTTCAAGCGTGACCGGATTTGCGATTTTCCTGTTGCTCAGCGTGTTCGATGTGGAATTCGCAGCCGCCATGGGGCTGCTGACCTTCGTTCTGAATTTCATCCCGTCCGTGGGCTCGATCATCGCTACATTGGTCGTCACACTGGTCGCCTATATTCAGGTGCCCGAACCGCAGACGGCTGTCTTGATCTTCGTGATTGCCGGGATGATCCAGTTCCTGCTCGGGAATGTGGTGGATCCCATGCTGATGGGCAAGACATTACGCCTGTCCGCCTTCGGGATCATCATCTCGCTGGCCTTCTGGGGCGCTGTCTGGGGGATCCCGGGCATGTTCCTTGCAGTGCCCTTCATGGTCGCCGTGATGATCGTCTGTTCTCATATTCCCGCCGCGCGCCCTGTCGCCGTGCTGCTCTCGCGCGAAGGTCTCCCCGAGGAAGAATTCCCTCTGACCCCGCCCCAGGACACATTACCGGAAACCGAATCAGAGCGCGCATATCGCCACGCGATCAGCGCCGAATAGCCAAATTTCACACTAGAAATAGGCGCCCTCAGGGCCGTCATGGTGCTTCGGCCATGGCCCAGCCCGCGCAAAGCGCTGATTTCATCCTTGGTGAAGTATCCTCGGGGGTGAATTGGCCGCAGGCCAAGAGAGGGCACGAGTGCCCCCTGACAACGCCCGCGCAGGGCAGTGGCCCCTGCGAATGGCTGGACAGATCACAAAACGCCCTTTCCTGTCACGCCCGCCACCTAAGATCAGACCACAACACGCAGCCCCAGCATCGCGCGCGCCTGCTGCGGGGTGGCGACGGGGCGCGCATATTTCTCACACAGCGCGACAGTCCGTGCGACCAGTGCCGCATTCGACGGTGCCAGCGTCGCACGATCAAGGCGCATATTATCTTCCAATCCAGTGCGCGTATGCCCGCCGCGCGCAATCGCCCATTCATTCACAACGATCTGATTTGGACCAACCCCCGCCGCACACCACAGCGCATCCGGGGCAAAACGCTCAAGAGTCTCGATATAAACCTCCAGGATCCGCTCATCCGCGATCATGGCGTTCTTCACACCCATGACGAATTGCACATAAAGCGGCCGGGGCAAGTGCCCTGCATCGGCCATGCGCGCAGCTTGAATGATGTGGCTCAGATCAAAGGCCTCGATCTCTGGCATGACATTGTATCGCAGCATTTCTGCAGCCAGCCACGCGACCAGATCCGGCGGATTGTCATAAACGCGCATCGGAAAATTGTTTGATCCGACCGCAAGTGACGCCATGTCCGGGCGCAGCTTCAGCATACCCCCCCGATCCTTCCCGGCCCCGGATCGGCCACCTGTTGAAAACTGGATGATCATCCCGGGGCAGTGTCTTTCCAGGCCTTCTTTCAGACGCGCAAATTTCTCCGGATCCGAAGAGGGCGTCTGATCGTCATTGCGGACATGGCAATGGGCAATTACCGCACCGGCCTCGAACGCGGCCTGCGTGCTCTCGATCTGCTCTTCAACCGTGATAGGCACGGCCGGATTATTGGCTTTGGTCGGCACTGATCCCGTGATGGCCACTGCGATAATGCAAGGCGTCGTCATATGCATATCCTGTCCTGTAACTCCGCATCCCTGCGCGCGCGGAACGCGGGTGGGTGGGTGGGGCGTTTCGCGCGCGCGAGGATGCGATCCGCGCGACACCGGATCTGCAACAAAACGGTTTCGCAACGCCTGCGCAAGTGCAGTTTCACTTCTGGAATTGCACGCGCAAGACACATCTGCCCATGTCGGCTCAGATCAGGACTACGGCTGGTCCGCCCCGGCATCAAGCGCACGTGTGATCATGCCGTTCACATAGGGCCAGAAGAAATCCTCGCCGGGATAGCCTGTCAGACGCTCCACTTCCTGCCCATCTGCGTCCAGCAGAATGAACGTCGGCGTGACATGCGCTCTCGAGGTCAGCGTTATGCCCTCTGGCAGATCATGGCGCAGATCAGCATGCACCAGTGGCGCCAGAAGGCCTTCCTCAGCGCGATGATAGATCGGGGCGATGTCACGCTTGAAGACGACACAGTAATGACATCCGGGCCGTTCGAGCATGAGCAAGCGCAACCCCTCGGCGGACACGGCCCCGGGCGTGAGCAGTGCCATGATCACCACGAGCGCCCCGGCCGACTTGCGGAGCATGCGACAAAGAACGGTCCGAAATTGACGTAACGCCTGAAACATATCGACACGTTAATATGATAATGTGAAAACTTCAATCATGTATCGGCTTGCAGAACCCGCGTTTCCAGCGCTCTGGGACGAGAGAACAGGATAAAACAGCCATGATGGAGATCAGCTTCGCAGGCGCGGCACTGGCCGGGCTGTTATCCTTTCTGACGCCCTGCGTGCTGCCCATTGTGCCCTTCTACCTCTGCTATCTTGCAGGCCTTTCCATGTCCGAATTGCGTGGCGCGCAGGTCATGCCTGCGGGTGCACAGCAGCGCCTTGTTTTCGCCAGCATCGGCTTCGCGCTCGGTGTCACCTCGATCTTCATGCTGTTCGGCCTTGGCGCGACAGCGCTGGGGCAGGCCTTTCTGGAATGGCGCGCTGTCCTGCAATGGGTCGCCGCGGCTGTGCTTCTGGCGTTCGGGCTGCATTTTCTTGGCCTTATCCGGATCAACCTGCTCTACCGTCAGGCCCGGTTCGAGACCGCCACACCGCCCAAATCCATCGCCGGATCCTATGTCATAGGGCTGGCCTTCGGTTTCGGGTGGACGCCCTGTATCGGTCCTGCACTGGCAGCGATCCTGATGGTCGCGTCCGGCATGGGGGATCTGTGGCGCGGGACGGCCTTGCTGGCGACCTATGGACTGTCCATGACCCTGCCCTTTGTTCTTGCCGCAGTGTTTTCGCGCCCGTTCCTGAACTGGGTCGCACGACATCGCACCAAACTCAGGCATGTCGAGATGATCATGGGCACGCTGCTGGTGATCTTCGCGATTCTCATCGGCACGAATATGGTCGAATATCTGGCCTTCGCGATGCTGGAATGGCTGCCCTGGCTGGGGCGCTTGGGATGAAGACCTGACTTTCATCACCATGAAGCCGCGCAAAACCACGCCATTTCAGCTAGATAACAAATTCAGACAAAAATATATCATAGAACTTGAATTTTAATTTGCAGCATCGGCATACAATGGACTACAGTCAATTTGTCGCATCTTGGAGGAGATGATTTGCAAGCGGTGCCCCCCCTGTGGACAGCCCGCATGCAGCGGCGAAGCGGAGGATTTGATCATGTCGTGTTTGCACGCATCCCCTGATGTCGCAGTCTGTTCTGCGCGGCCAGTCTTGATGCAAGATTTGGTCCGGGCTTCTCTTTCCAGTTAACAGAGTCAGCTGCTGCTGGCGTAGAGCACGATTGCCCTACATCTGCTGCACAGAAGCCGAAAGGAAAATGATATGCTGACAAGACGATCCACCCTATCCTTGGGTCTTGGCGCTGCAGCCGTGACCCTTGTCCCCTTGAAAGCCAGCGCGAGCCTGTCGCCACTGGATCAGGCGATTGCCGATTTCACTGGCGGTGCCAGCGTCAAAGATGATGGGGTCACGGTCATCGCGCCCGAAATCGCCGAGAATGGCGAAAACGTGCCAGTCGAGATCATGGCCCCCGGTGCTGTCGCGATCATGATCCTCGCCCCCGGCAACCCGACCCCGCAAGTGGTCAGGGCGCGTTTCGGCGAAGCCTCGGGCGCGCCGCGTCTGGCCACCCGCCTGCGTCTGGGCGAAACCCAGACTGTCACCGCTTTCGCCGAAATGGCCGATGGCAGCTTCAAGCGCGGTATAGCCGAAGTGCGCGTGACCATCGGTGGCTGCGGCGGCTAAGCGCCGCGCCGCACGACGCCCTGAGAGGAGAAATACAATGTCCAATGTCCGCCCCCGCATCCGCCTGCCCCGTTCTGCCCGTCCGGGCGAAGTGGTGATGGTCCGCACCCTGATCAGCCATCCGATGGAAACCGGCAATCGCCGCGACGCAGATGGCGCTGTGATCCCGCGCCAGATCATCAACCGCTTCACCTGCGAATATGACGGCAAGATGGTCATCGACTGCGATCTGGGCATCTCGGTCGCGGCCAATCCCTTCATGGAATTCGATGTCAAGGTCGAGCACACGGCCGATTTCGTCTTCAGCTGGCATGACGATGACGGCTCGGTCTATACCGAAACGCAGACGCTTGAAGTTGGCTAACAGCCGACCCTGAGGCCCCGCGCGCTCGCCGGGCCTCCAACATTTCCCAACCTGATGCAAACTCTGGCGCGGCACCTGTCGCGACCTCAGCCTTGGCTGAACAAAGACCTATGCCCGAAAGAGAGGCTCGAATGATATCACGGCGCGCATTTCTGCAAGCTTCGCTCGCCGCTTCTGCGCTTTACGGCGCATCAGGCGTCGGCAACTGGTCGCGACTGGCCGCACAACAAGTGCTGAGCGAAGACGATCTGCTGCGATTCGACACATTCGGGAATGTCTCGTTGATCCATGTCACCGACATTCATGCTCAAACCCGGCCCATCTGGTTCCGCGAACCCGAAGTGAATATCGGTGTCGGTGCCGCCGCGGGCCGCCCCCCGCATGTGGTGGGCAAGGCATTTCTCGACATGTTCGGACTGCAACCCGGATCGCCCGAAGCCTATGCGCTGACCTACACGGATTTCGAAGCCTTGGGGCGCACATATGGCCGCATGGGCGGGCTGGACCGTGTGGCGCGCGTGGTGAACGCCATCCGCGCCGACCGGCCTGACGCAATCCTGCTCGATGGTGGGGACACATGGCATGGCTCGATGACCAGCCATCTGACCAAGGGTCAGGACATGGTCAATATCATGAACCGCCTCGGCGTCGATGGCATGACCAGCCATTGGGAATGGACCTTTGGTCAGGACCGCGTGCATGAAATCGTGGACAGTCTGCCCTTCCCCTTCCTCGCCCAGAACATTTTCGAGCGCGACTGGGACGATCCCGAATTCGACGATTACGCGATCTTCGAGCGCGGTGGCGCGCGGATCGCTGTGATCGGGCAGGCATTTCCCTATATGCCGATCTCGAATCCCGGCTGGATGTTCCCCGATTACAGCTTCGGCATCCGCGAACGCCGGATGCAGGAAATGGTCGATGAAGTCCGCGCCGATGGGGCCGATCTGGTCGTGGTCCTGTCGCATAACGGTTTTCCCACTGACCGGCAGATGGCGCAGCGCGTGTCCGGCATCGACGTCATCCTGACCGGCCACACCCATGACGCCATCCCCGAGCCGGTGATCGAGGGCGAGACGCTGCTCATCGCCAGCGGCAGCCACGGGAAATTCGTTACCCGGCTGGATCTGGATATACGCGACGGGCGGATGATGGGCTTCCGCCACAAGCTGATCCCGATCTTCGCGGATGTGATCACCCCTGACGCAGAGATGGCCGCGCTGATCGAGGCCGAGCGCGCCCCCTTCAAGGCTGATCTGGAGGAAGTGATCGGACACACGGACTCGCTCTTGTATCGGCGCGGCAATTTCAACGGCACATGGGATGACCTGATCTGCGAAGCGATCATGGAAGAACGTGACACCGAAATCGCCATGTCGCCGGGTGTACGCTGGGGGGCAAGTCTGCTGCCGGGCGATGCGATCACGCGCGAAGATATCCATTCTGTCACCTCCATGACATATGGCGAATGCTACCGCACCGAAATGACCGGCGATTTCCTGAAGGTCGTTCTGGAAG
>SKSL01000147.1 GCA_007123015.1 Natronohydrobacter sp.
CGCAAAAACGGTGCCCTACCTGCCGCGACTCGTCCGCCACCACTGACCCAACCGTCTCCTCAACCATGCCAAGATGCGTGTCGTGCAACAGTGCGATACCATCAAACGGACAACTCGGGCCGAAATGCCCGGAGTTTTGCCCCTGTTACCGGTTTCCTGCGTAACGCCCTGATAACACATAACAGGCGCAGTCCTCTTGTGTGCGCCATTTTTCAAGTGTTGAACAAACCAGTTTTGCAGCCGTTGCCCTGTATATCTGCATGCAGCGCTTCTGCATCAAAAAAACCCGGTCAGAGTGACCGGGTTTTTACAGCATCAGAGGCAAGGCGCTTCAGGACTGTGCTGCAAGCTGGTCAATCGTGGCACGAAACGGCTCTAGCGCGTAGCCATAGCGGGCAGGGAGTGCCAATAACTCATCTGTCGGCCGTTGCCCGGCCTGCGACAGCGCCCAGACAATCGACGAGCGATTGCCCGAAGCACAATAGGCCAGAACCGGCCCGTCACTTTCGACCAGAGCAGCCCCTTGGGCCTGCACATTTTCCATTGATATCGCACCGCCCACAACCGGGTTCAGCACAAAGCGCAATCCGGCGGCCTCGAGCGCCTTGCGCATCG
The DNA here is from genome assembly GCA_007123015.1 of Natronohydrobacter sp. Taxonomy (GTDB): domain Bacteria; phylum Pseudomonadota; class Alphaproteobacteria; order Rhodobacterales; family Rhodobacteraceae; genus Roseinatronobacter. The sequence goes on from SKSL01000147.1 coordinate 616, forward strand.
CATCGGCCCGCAATTCAGGTGAAATTTCACCATCCGGGCGATTGCAGATGACAGTCGTATAGCCAGCCTCGGCGATCGCGGCAGCATCTTCAGGCGCGATCTGGGGCGAGACCGCGTAACGTTCGGTCAGGGGGCGAATATCCATGCTTTAGCTCCGCTCAGGCAGCTGCCAGACGGTCAATCTGCAGCCGGATGGGTTGAGCCAGGATCATACCGGCAATCATCGCAAGGATAAAGGTGATCCCCCCGGTTCCGCCCCAGCTGAGCGACGCAATCGCTGGCCCCGGGCACAGCCCGACCAGACCCCAGCCCGCCCCGAACAGGACCGAACCGATCACCAGATTATGCCCCAGTCGCGGGTCTGGCTTGGCCGGGAAGGGTGCGCCCACAAGGGACGTTGCGCGCTTTGTGGTCAGATGCCAGGCGAGCAGCATCGGCAGGATTGCGCCACCCAGCACGAAAGCCAGGGTCGGATCCCAGGCGCCGAACACATCCAGCCAGCCTTGAACCTTGGTGGTATCGGTCATGCCCGAGACCAGCAGCCCCGCGCCAAACAAACCGCCCGAAAGCGCTGCAATTACGATACGTTGCATCAGATCACCCCCAGAACATGGCGAAACAGGACCATCGTCAGGCCGCCTGCCAGCAAATAGAACACTGTCGCGACAATCCCGCGCAGCGAAAAGCGCGAAATCCCGCAGACCCCGTGGCCCGAGGTGCAGCCATTCGCCAGTCGCGTCCCGATGCCCACCAGCAAACCGCCCGCGACGACAATGGCCAGATTTGTCGTGATATTGGTCGAAACCTCGACCGAGAAGAGCGGCAGCATCAGTGCCGGGACCACCACGAGCGCGGCCAGAAAGGCCACGCGTTCGGCCCAGTTGCCCAGGCCCGAGCGGTCCACCAGCCCGCCGATTATGCCGCTCGCGCCCATGATCCGCCCATTGCCCAGCAGGAACACCGCCGCGCCCATCCCGATCATCAGGCCGCCCACCAGGCCCCAGATCCAGTCAGCTTGTATCATCATTTCATCCTGTATGCTGAAATGGCGCGGCAGGGATGTGCCGCGCCTGTATTGGTGTCGCTCAGAGCGTGTTGACAGGCACTTTCAGATAGACTGTGCCATTCTCTTCGGGCTTGGGCATCTGGCCTGCGCGCATGTTCACTTGCAGCGACGGCACGATCAGCCGGGGCATGCCCAACTGGCCATCGCGCGCGTTGCGGGCGGCGACGAAATCCTCTTTCGATTTTCCTTCACCGACATGCTTGTTCAGGCGCTTCTGCTCACCGACTGTGGTTTCCCAGGCATAGGTGTCGCGCCCTTCAGCCTTGTAATCATGGCCCACGAAGATCCGGGTGTCATCCGGCAGGGCGAGGATTTTCTGCACCGAATCCCACATCATGTCAGCCGAACCACCAGGGAAGTCGCATCGCGCTGTGCCGAAATCAGGCATGAACAGCGTATCGCCCACGAAAGCCGCGTCGCCAATCACATAGGTCAGGCAAGCGGGCGTGTGGCCGGGCGTGTGCAGCACATCGCCGCGCATCTGGCCAATGTGGAAGCTGTCGCCATCCGTGAACAGCGCATCGAACTGGCTGCCATCGCGCTGGAATTCCGTGCCTTCATTGAAGACCTTGCCAAAAGTGTCCTGCACGATGCGGATATTCTCGCCAATCGCGATCTTGCCGCCCAGTTCGCGCTGCAGATAGGGTGCTGCGGACAGGTGATCCGCATGGACATGGGTTTCCAGCAGCCATTCGACTTCCAGCCCCTGTTCCTTCACATAAGCGATCACCGTATCGGCCGAGCGCGTATCCGTATGGCCAGACGCATAGTCGAAATCCAGCACGGAATCGACGATGGCGCATTTCTTGCTGTTGGGGTCGCGAACGATATAGGTGACCGTAAAGGTCGCTTCGTCGAAAAAGGCTGTGACTTGAGGGGTCATATTGTGTCTCCATCTCTGGCTTCTGACAGCAATATAACCTTTCCCAAACATATTGCAAGATTTGAATGTAAATAATCGGAACTTGTTCAGCGCGGCTTGTCCTTCAAGCCGCGCAGAGGTTTGAAAGATCACATTTTCAGGGCCTTGGCCGGTGACATGACATCAATTTCCAACGCGCGACCCACAGCATAATGCGTCAAATGCCCTGCATGGATATTCAGCCCGTCCAGTAGATGCGGGTCATGCTCGCAGGCCTTGCGCCAGCCCTTGTCCGCCAGCGCCAGCATGAACGGCATGGTCGCATTGCCCAAGGCCAGCGTCGCTGTGCGCGCCACAGCGCCCGGCATATTGGCCACGCAGTAATGCATGACGCCGTCCACCTCATAGACCGGATCAGCATGGGTGGTGGCGCGCGAGGTCTCGAAACACCCGCCCTGGTCGATGGCGACATCCACCAGCACCGCGCCGGGTTGCATCGTCGCAAGCTGGTCGCGCCGCACCAGCTTCGGCGCGGCGGCCCCGGGGATCAGCACAGCCCCCACGACCATATCCGCCCGCGTGATCAGATCAGCAATCGCGGCGCTGTCGGAAAACTGGGTGGTCAGCCGCCCATGGTAAATATCGTCCAGATAGGACAGCCGCGGGATGGACCGATCCAGAATAGTCACATTCGCGCCCATGCCCACGGCCACACGCGCCGCGGCCGTGCCCACGACCCCGCCGCCGATGATGGTCACATTCGCAGGCCGCACACCGGGCACACCGCCCATCAGCACACCGCGCCCGCCATTGGCCTTTTGCAGCGCCCAGGCCCCCATCTGCGGCGCAAGCCGCCCCGCCACTTCCGACATGGGCGCGAGCAGGGGCAGGCCGCCATGACGGTCGGTCACCGTCTCATAGGCGATTGCCGTCACACCTGAATCCAGCAGATCGCGGGTCTGGCTGGGGTCCGGGGCCAGATGCAGATAGGTGAACAGAATCTGTCCCTCGCGCAGCTGCCGCCGCTCGATGGCCTGCGGTTCCTTGACCTTCACCACCATATCGGCGCGCGCGAATATTTCTTCTGCACTGTCAACAAGTTCCACACCGATCTTCGCGTAATCCTCATCCGCGAAACCCGTCCCTTCACCAGCATTGCGCTCGACGATCACCTGATGACCATGGGCAATCGCTTCGAGCGCGGCACTGGGCGTCAGACCCACGCGAAATTCCTGTGGCTTGATTTCCTTCGGGCAGCCGATCAGCATCTCATCCTCCTGTCTTGATCAGCAGAAGATACTGCAAAGCGGATGCGAAATCCTTGATAGTTTGTGCAGCCTTGGCTTGTCTTGACGAAGAATCTGCGTCAGTTTCTCTTATCAGAGCAAAAGGATTGCGCTGCGATGCAGCTAGACGCCACAGATTGCCGTATCCTGCGCGTGTTGCAGAAGCAGGGCCGGGTGACAAATGCCGAATTGGCCGAACAGGTCAATCTCTCGCCCTCGGCTTGCCACCGCCGCGTGCAGCGTCTGGAAGCCGACGGGATCATTGCCGAGTATGTGGCACTTCTGGACCTGAAGCGCATCGGGCGGCCCACAGTGGTCTATGTCGAAATCAAGCTTTCAGGCCAGAGCGATGATATTCTGGATGCCTTCGAGCGCGAGATCCGCCGCGTTCCCGATGTGCTGGAATGTCACCTGATGGCAGGCAGCGCCGATTATCTGCTCAAGATCATCGCCGCTGACACGGAAGATTTCGCGCGCATCCACCGTCGGTACCTCAGCCGCCTGCCGGGGGTAGTGCAGATGCAATCGTCCTTCGCGCTGCGCACTGTGCTCAAGACCACCGCCGTCGATATCTGACGCGCGTCCAACTGTCAGGAGCGGGCGCCACGGCCCACCGCACGCGTAGCGTTCAGGGCAGTTGTCCGGTCAAAGTGTAGCGCAAGATCTGCACAACCTGTTCGGGCGTCTCGACAACAGCCAGCGCAGCGGCATCGACTTCCTTGAGCGCATGCTGATGCTCTGGACCATGCAGAATGATCAGCGACTTGCCCAAAGCGGCCGCATATCCTGCATCAAATGCTGCATTCCATTGCTTGTATTTCTCGCCAAAGCGCACCACGACAATATCGGCCTCTGCCAGCGCCTGACGTGTGCGGATCGCATTCAGCTTCGCGCCCTTGTGGTCATGCCAGTATTTCTGGTCCTCGGATCCCATGATCGCGACACCGCAATCATCCGAGGACGCATGATCCGTGACCGGCCCGGTAAAGCGCACGGACAGATCCGCCGCGCCTTGTTGGATCTGGTTGCGCCAGTCCGTGTGAATCTCGCCTGCCAGATAGACGCTCAGTTGCATGCCATGCTCCTTTTTGGTGTATTGGCGCAGCATATAAGGACACAGGCGCCGAAGGCCAACGGCTTGCATGTTGCGGGGCAGGGCGATCTGTGGCAGGTGTCTTCCACAGGCATGCAAATTGAAGAGTTCTGCGTCATGGTCGATTTCGCTTCCCGCCGCCAGATGATGGTTGACACGCAAGTGCGCCCGTCGGACGTCACCAAATTCACCATCATCGACGCGATGCTGCGGGTTCCGCGTGAAGTTTTTGTTCCGGATAACAAGGTCGAAGCCGCTTATGTCGGTGAAAACCTGTCACTTGGCGGCGGACGCGTTCTGCTGGACCCGCGCACATTGGCCAAGATGCTAGATGCCCTTGCGATTACGCGCTCTGATCTGGTGCTCGATATCGGCTGCGGAACTGGCTATTCGGCAGCGCTGATGCAGAGCATGGCGCAGGCCGTGGTGGGTTTGGAAGAGGATGAGAGCCTTGCCTCTGCTGCTGAAGCCGCTCTGGCGCAAGCGGGGGCCGAAACAGTTGTGTTGGTCAAGGGATCGCTGACAGCGGGCGCCCCGGATCATGCCCCCTACGATGTGATGATCCTGCAAGGCGGGATCGAAACCTTTCCCGACGCGCTTGTCGGCCAGCTGGCCGAAGGCGGGCGGGTCTGCGCGCTCTTCATGCAGGGGGCTTTGGGGGTTGTCCGCTTGGGCGTGCGCAAGGGTGACATGATCGGCTGGCGAGATATATTCAACGCAGCCGCCCCGGTTTTGCCGGGATTTGAGAAGGCTCAGGCGTTCAGCTTGTAACAAGAACACGCGGCGCCATGGATGCGCGGCCAAGATGAGGCAGGATGCATGAAGTGTTTTCTCCGACCTGTGGCCACGGCTCTGGCTTGTGCCATGCTCGCCACGCCAATGCAGGCGCAATCGCTGGCCGACACCTTCATCGCTGCCTATCGCAATTCCAATCTGCTGGAACAGAACCGCGCCCTGTTGCGCGCAGCCGATGAAGATGTCGCCATCGCTGTCGCGCAGCTGCGCCCGGTTGTGAATTTCGTGACCGAGGCACAGCAGCGCGTGACCTCTGGCGGGCAGGACAGTCTGACGCTGGGCTTCAATCTGTCCGCTGAAGTCACTTTGGTCGATTTCGGGCGCGGCAGGCTTGCGACGGAATCGGCCAAGGCGCAAGTGCTTGCTACCCGGCAGGCGCTGATTGATGTCGAACAGCAAGTCCTGCGCTCTGCGGTCTCGGCCTATCTTGATGTGCGCACTGCGTCCGAAGGGGTGGCGCTGCGACAAGCCACACAACGCGTGATCACGCAGGAACTGAACGCGGCCCGCGAGAGGTTTGAGCTGGGCGAGGTCACGCGCACGGATGTGGCCTTGGCGGAAGCGCGTCTGGCTGCGGCCCGCTCGTCTCTGGCCGCGGCCGAGGGCGATCTGGCCGCTGCGCGCGAAGCCTACAAGCTTGTCACAGGCAGCTATCCGGGCCAGTTGCGCCCGCCGCCTGCCTTGCCGCGCACTGCGGCCAATCTGCAGACGGCGCAGGACATTGCGCGCCGGACCCATCCCAGTATCTTGCAGGCCCAGCATGAAGTCACGGCTGCCGAACTGAATGCAGAGCGCGTCTTTGCCCAGCGACATGGTTCGGTCTCTGGCACGGCCAGTCTGGGCCGTCAGTTCGGGGGGCAAACTGGCGATGCAAGCTCGGCCACTGCGGGTGTGCGCTACTCGCGCCCGATCTTTCAAGGCGGCCAGCTGAATGCGCTGGGTCGTCAGGCCACAGCGCGGCGCGATGCAGTGCGCGCGGGTCTGCATCAATCTGTTGCGCAAGTCCTGCAAAACGTGGCAGTGGCATGGGCCAATGTCGAGGTCTCCTCTGCGCGGATCACAGCCAGCCAACAGCAAGTCCGGGCAGCACAGACCGCATTCGAGGGGACGCGCGAAGAAGCCCGGCTGGGGGCCCGCACCACGCTTGATGTGCTCAATGCCGAAACCGATCTGCTGGATGCGCGCACGCAGCTGCTTCAGGCGCAGGCAGCGCTGCAGGTGACGACATATAACCTGCTTTCATCCATGGGTCTGCTGACTGTCGATCATCTGGGTCTGGGCATCCCGACCTATGATCCCGAGGCTTATTTCAACGCTGTGCGTAACGCGCCGATTTCATCGCCGCAGGGCGAGGCGTTGGACCGGGTCTTGCAGGCCATCGGGCGGCAGTAACCGGATCTTGGAAGGGTGGATCAGTATTGAAGATTGTCTGCAGGGCCAAGCCGCGCTACAGTTGCAGCCATGCGCGTATGTCTGACGCTCCCCAAGAAGCTGCGCAGGACGCGCATGAGTGCAGGTCTTGGACAGAGGGCAGGTGAATGACCGAAGCGATGTCACGACGAGAGATCGAGGATGTGCTGACCTCGATCAAGCGCCTTGTCTCTCATGAGGTCCCGGCGCGCGACCTGTCTGCAAGGGACCGTGCTGCACCTGCATCGCCGAAACACGCCGCGCAAGCCGAGAAGCTGGTCCTGACAGCGGAATTGCGCGTTCCGGAAGACGAAGCTCCGGATATGGCCCCCCTGCAGGCCGCGTCTCTCGACGCGCCTTTGGCGGAAACTGGCGAAGATGTAGCAGACCCGGCCAAGGTCACGCCCAAGCCGCCCCGCTCCGTGGCACCGGCACCGCCATCCTTGATCCAGCGGATTGCCAGCGCGGGCGGGCCGCCTGTCTTTGGTGCAGGGCAAAGCCCTGTTCCCATGCCACCCTGTGCAGCGCCCCCGGCTGCAGCAACACCTGACCCAGCGATCGAGGATGCGGCGCTTGAAGCCACGCTTGCGCGACTGGAAGCGATGCTGTCTGCGCCGGCGGATCGCCCCGGCGCAACGCCAGACCGGGCCACAGATGCTGTCGACGCCGATCAGATTGCTGCGCCGAGCGAACAAGTGATTGACGAAACCATGCTTTATCAGTTGGTGGCCCAGATCGTGCGGCAGGAATTGCAAGGTGAGCTGGGCGAGAAGATCACCCGCAATATCCGCAAACTGGTCCGTCAGGAAGTCGCGCGCGAATTGCAACTGCGTAAATCCTAATCCTCTTCCAGCGGGTAATCTTCCCAATCGTCGAGCGGGATAACTGCTTCGGACACAGTCCGCCCCTGCATCGACATGCCCGCTTTATGGGTCGAGTCCGGATCGCCTGTCACCAGCGGATGCCAGCCGGGCAGGGACTGGCCGTCATGCAGCAACCGATACGCGCAGGTCTCGGGCATCCAATAGGCGATCTCGTCCAGATTGCGCGGCGTCAGCACCACACATTCCGGCACATGGCGCTTGCGCTCGGTGTAATTCGCGCAGCGGCAGGTGCTGTCATCGAACAAACGGCACGCGACACGGGTAAAGATCAGCTCTTCCGTGTCGATATCTTCCAGCTTGTTCAGGCAGCATTTGCCGCAGCCATCGCAAAGCGCTTCCCATTCCTCGGGGCTCATCTGGGTCAGGGGGATCGTTTCCCAGTATCGCGCGCGCAAACTCATGCGCGCCACATAACCGCCCCGCGGGTCAAGGGAAAGGGGGCGCTTGCAGGGCAGGGCGCTTGCGTTATGTGATGGGGCGCGAAAGGATGCCGCTATGCTCGATCAGCCCGCATTGCCCAACAGGCTTGCCCAATGGTTCACGGCGCAGGGCTGGGCGCCCCATCCGCATCAGATCGCCATGCTGCAGGCGCAAGGCGACGCGCTGCTGATCGCACCCACAGGCGGCGGCAAGACGCTGGCCGGGTTCCTGCCCACACTGGCCGCGGCCTGCAACAGTCTGCCCAAGGGCTTGCATACGCTCTATGTCTCGCCGCTCAAGGCGCTGACGCATGACATTGGTCGCAACCTTGCGCGGCCCGTGGCAGATCTGGGTCTTGCCTTGCGGATCGAGGACCGCACGGGCGACACCAGCGCCACGACCCGCGCGCGCCAGCGGGTCGATCCGCCCCATATCTTGCTGACAACGCCCGAAAGCCTCGCGCTGATGCTGTCCTACCCGGAAGCGCCACGGATCTTTCCAGCGCTCAAGCGTGTGGTGATCGACGAAATCCATGCGCTGGCCGAGTCGAAACGTGGCGATCAACTGGCGCTCTGCCTCACCCGTCTGCGGACCCTTGCGCCGGGCCTGCGCATGGCAGGGCTCTCGGCCACAGTGGAAAACCCGGCGGCCTTGGCCGCTTTCATGGGCGGCGCTGAAATCGTGCAAGCCGATCCCGGCCCGCCCCCAGACATCGCCATCCTGCCCACGACGCTGGTGCCGCCCTGGTCCGGCGCGGGTGGGGCCTATGCGGCGCGCGATGTGATGGCGGCGATTGCCGAGGCCCGCCTGACGCTGGTGTTCATCAACACCCGCGCGCAGGCCGAGCTGTTCTTTCAGGCGCTCTGGGCGGTGAATGACGAAAACCTGCCCATTGGGTTGCACCACGGCAGCCTTGCGCGCGAGCAGCGCCGCAAGGTCGAAGCGGCGATGGCTGCGGGCGAATTGCGCGCTGTGGTAGCGACGGGCAGTCTGGATCTGGGCCTTGATTGGGGCGATGTCGATCTGGTCATCCAGATCGGCGCGCCCAAGAACATCAAGCGTCTGGTCCAGCGCATCGGCCGCGCGAACCACCGCTATGACGCGCCGTCGCGCGCGCGCATCGTGCCTGCCAATCGGTTTGAATTGCTCGAATGTGTCGCCGCCCTGCAAGCGGTTGAAGCGCATGATCTTGATGGGGACGGGCGCGACCCGCTTGGCGGTCTGGATGTGCTGTGCCAGCATCTGCTGCTTCTCGCCTGCGCAGGCCCGCTCGATGCTGACGCGCTCTATACCGAGATCACGCGCGCCGGCCCCTATGCCTCCCTGAGCCGCGCTGAATTCGACGCCTGCCTCGATTTCGTGGCCACGGGCGGCTATGCCCTGCGCGCCTATGACCGCTGGCAAAGGCTGGTGCAGCGTGATGGGCTCTGGCATCTGCGCGACCCGCGCGCGGCGCGCGATATCCGCATGAATATCGGCACGATTGTCGCGCCTGAACTCCTATCCGTCCGCCGTGGCCCGCGCGGCGGTGCGCCTTTGGGCGAGATTGAGGAGGCCTTCGCCGCCTCGCTTTCGCCCGGTGACACCTTCCTGATTGGTGGCCAGACTGTGCGCTATGACCGGCTGCGCGACATGGTGGTGGAAGTCACGCCCCAGCCCACGCGCGAGCCGAAAATCGCTGTGTTCAACGGGCTGAAAATGGCGACCTCGACTGAACTTTCTGCCCGTGTTCTGGCCCTGATCGGGGACCGCAGCGCATGGGATGCGCTGCCCGAACACACGCGCGACTGGCTACGCCTGCAATCCGAAATCGCCACCCTGCCACGCCCCGGCACCATGACCTGCGAGAGTTTCGCGCGTGGCGGCCAGTCCTATTTCGCGCTCTATTCCTTCGCTGGGCGCAATGCCAACCAGACTCTGGGCCTGCTGCTGACGCATCGGATGGAACAGGCGGGGTTGGCCCCTCTGGGCTTTGTCGTCACTGATTACGCGCTGCTGATCTGGTCGCTGGAGCCCGTCCGCGACCCAGGCCCGCTGCTCGACCCCGAGGGTCTGCGCAACGGGTTTGACGACTGGCTGGGCGGCAATGCCGTGATGAAACGCACGTTTCGCGCCGTTGCTGTGGTTGCCGGCCTGATCCAGCGCAATCTGCCGGGGGGGCGCAAATCGGGCAAACAGGCCACGTTTTCAAGCGATATCCTCTATGACACCTTGCGCAAATTCGACCCTGATCATCTGCTGATGCGGATCACACGGACCGAAGCGATGCGCGGCCTGGCTGATTTCGGGCGGATCGAGGAAATGCTCGCCAGCCGACCCGAAATCGTCCACAGCCTGACCCCACATGTCACGCCTTTCGCCGCGCCGCTGATGCTGGAAGCAGGCCGCGTGCCGATCCGTGCCTCGGGGCGCGCGCGGCTGCTGGAAGAAGAGGCCGCGGCCATGATGCGTGAGGCAGGCTTGCAGATCGAGGCGGAAACCGGCATCTGACGACGATGGACAGTCTTGATTTCAGCTTCCACGGGCAGCAGTTCCGCGCGCGCGCGTCAGGCGCGCTGAGCTGGCCCAGACAGCAGGCGCTGCTGGTCGCGGATCTGCATCTGGGCAAATCCGAACGCATGGCGCGGCGAGGTGGCGCGTTGCTGCCCCCCTTCGAGACAGCGGCCACACTAGCACGGCTTGAAGCCGAGATCACGGATACAGGCGCGCGACATCTGATCTGTCTGGGCGACAGTTTCGACGATGATCAGGCGGCCATTGGACTTCAAGACGCGCTTGCAGGACTTTGCGCAGATCTGTCTGTGACATGGATCTTGGGCAATCACGACCCCAGACCCAAAGCGCTGCCGGGCCTGCATGCGAAAGAGCAGCAGATTGCGGGCCTGTCGCTGCGCCATGTCGCAAGGCAGGGGCCGGATATCTCGGGGCATTACCATCCGAAACTGCGTGTGGCGGGCCAGCGCCATCCGGCCTTTCTGATCGGAACCGATCATCTGATCCTGCCAGCCTTCGGAACCTATACTGGCGGGTTGGACTGGCCCTGCGCGCCCTTGAGCGCGCTGGTGCCCGAAGGCCGTGCGATCCTGACCGGGCGGCGGGCGGTCATGGTGCCTTTGCCACTTCCCGCACGCCGCAAGTCGCGCTTCGGGTGACGGGCGCAAAGGGGGCGCTCGCGCCCCCTCACCAGCCCTGACGGGCTGGTTTCACCCCCGAGGATATTTGACCAAGGATGAAATGGTGCTGCCAAAGTCTTTCTGCTGGAAATTTGACGGAATTCGGTTTAACTTCTGACAAAGGCCCGGGAACAGGGCAGAGCAGGCAAGACAGCGCCGGAGTAATCACAAGGCGCGAAACCGAGGCAGACCGATGACAGATATGGTTTACGGCACCGCGCCTGCGCGCGTTGCGGATCCTGTATTGCCCAGGTGGTGGCGGACAATTGACCGTGTGACCTTGACGGCGGTGCTTTTGCTGATGGCCGTGGGGCTGCTATTGGGTCTTGCGGCCTCACCGCCGCTGGCCACCCGCAATGGCTTGCCCCCATTCTTCTATGTCCAACGCCAGGTATTTTTCGGGCTGCTGGGCATTGTCGCGATGTTTGCCATGTCGCTCTGCGCGCCTGACCGGATCCGGCGTTTCGCGACAATCGGGTTTTTCTTGTCGCTTCTGGCCCTCATGCTGCTGCCCTTTTTCGGCACGGATTTCGGCAAGGGTGCCGTGCGCTGGTATGCCTTGGGTTTCGGGTCCTTTCAGCCCTCGGAATTTCTCAAGCCGATGTTGGCTGTCTTCGCAGCCTGGCTGCTTGCGGCCAGCAATGAGCCCGGCGGCCCCCCCGGAAAGCTGCTGTCGCTGGGATTCACGATTCTGGTGCTGGCGTTTCTGGTCATCCAGCCGGATTTCGGTCAGGCGGCCCTGATCGCCGCGGGCTGGATGATGATGTATTTCGTCTCGGGCGCGCCAATGCTCTTGCTGGTGGGGTTCGTGGGGCTGATCTTGTTCGGTGCCTACACGGCCTATCACAATTCCGAGCATTTCGCGCGTCGCATCGACGGGTTCCTGTCCGCAGATGTCGAACCGCGCACGCAGATGGGTTTTGCGCAAAACGCCATCTCTGAGGGTGGCTTCTTCGGGGTCGGTGTTGGCGAGGGGCGGGTGAAATGGTCCCTGCCCGATGCGCATACCGATTTCATCATCGCGGTCGCTGCCGAAGAATACGGGCTGATCCTGGTTTTGTTCATCATCGGGCTTTATGCCACGATCCTGATCCGGTCGCTGTTCCGGCTTATGCGCGAACGTGACATGTTCATTCGGCTTGCGGGCACCGGGATCGTGGTGGTCTTTTCGACTCAGGCAATGATCAATATGGGTGTCGCGGCCCGGCTTTTGCCCTCGAAAGGCATGACTTTGCCGTTCATCAGCTATGGGGGGTCATCGCTGCTTGCGACCGGGATTGCAATCGGTATGCTTCTTGCATTCACGCGCACCAGGCCCCAGGGCGAAATCGGCGAGATTCTCTCGCGCCGCGCGGCTTCCTGAGGGGCAGGACCATGGCCAAGCCGCCACTTCTACTGATCGCAGCAGGCGGGACCGGGGGGCACATGTTCCCTGCGCAAGCTCTGGCAGAGGAAATGCTGGCGCGCGGCTGGCGGGTCAAGCTTTCGACCGATGCGCGCGGCGCGCGCTATGCGGGTGGTTTCCCCGACGCGGTGCAGATCGCGCAAGTGCGCGCGGCAAGTTTTGCGCGCGGTGGCGTCCGCGCAAAGCTGGCAGTCCCGTTTCAGCTGGCCGCCGGAAGCCTTCGTGCGGCCCTCGGTATGATCCTGGATCGCCCGCGCGCTGTCGTGGGCTTCGGCGGGTACCCGTCGATTCCGGCGCTGACCGCCGCATGGGTGCTGCGGGTGCCGCGCATGATCCACGAACAGAACGGTGTGCTGGGCCGCGTCAATCAGATCTTCGCGCGCCGCGTGAACACGCTGGCTTGCGGCACATGGCCGGTCGACCTGCCGGCCGGGGTTGAAGGGCATTTCACGGGCAATCCCGTGCGGGCCGCTGTACGTGAGCGCGCGGGCGCTGGCTATATCCCGCCGGGCGATTATCCGATGGACCTGCTTGTGATCGGGGGCAGTCAGGGCGCGCGCATCCTGTCAGATGTGGTGCCTGCGGCGATTGCGGCGCTGCCAGAGGCACTCCGGCGCAATCTGACGGTCGCACATCAGGCGCGCGAGGAAGATATCGCGCGCGTAGTCGAGCTGTATGAGGCAGGCGGCGTTGCAGCTGAAATTGCGCCTTTCTTTGCAGATATCCCGCGTCGCCTGTCCGAATGCCAGATCGTGATCAGCCGGGCCGGGGCGTCTTCCGTGGCTGATATATCCGTGATCGGACGACCGTCGGTGCTGGTCCCCTATGCCGCAGCCGCAGCCAATCATCAGGCGGCCAATGCCAGGATGCTGTCCTCGGTTGACGCTGCGGTTGTTTATCCTGAATCCCAGTTTACACCTGCAGCACTGACCGAGACCTTGCAGGCCATTCTGACCCATCCCGAAGGTGCAGCACGCATGGCGCAGGCGGCACTTTCTGTGGGTCGCCCGGATGCGGCCGCTACTCTGGCCGATATGGTCGACTCTCTGACCCGAAAGGAGCCCTCATGAGCCCTGCCACCAAACTGCCCACAGATATCGGACCCATCCATTTCATTGGCATCGGCGGCATCGGCATGTCAGGCATTGCCGAAGTTCTGATGACCTTGGGCTATGATGTCCAGGGCTCTGACATCAAGGCGAGCGCGATCACGGAACGGCTGGAAGCCTTGGGCGCGCAGGTGATGATCGGGCAGAAGGCCGAGAATCTGGGGGCCTCTGCCGTGATCGTCGTGTCGACAGCGATCAAGCCGGACAATCCCGAACTGCTGGAAGCGCGCCGCCTTGGCCTGCCTGTTGTGCGCCGCGCCGAAATGCTGGCGGAACTGATGCGGCTGCGGTCCAATATCGCCATTGGCGGCACCCATGGCAAAACGACCACCACGACCATGGTCGCAGCCCTGCTGGATGAGGGCGGGCTGGACCCGACCGTGATCAATGGCGGCGTGATCCACGCATACGGGTCGAATGCGCGCGCGGGTGCGGGCGAATGGATGGTGGTCGAGGCCGATGAAAGCGATGGCAGTTTCAACCGCCTGCCTGCGACCATCGCGATCGTGACCAATATCGACCCGGAACATATGGAACATTGGGGCAGTTTCGACGCGCTGCGGCAAGGGTTTCACGATTTCGTCTCTGGGATCCCGTTCTACGGGCTTGCGATCTGCTGCACGGATCATCCTGAAGTTCAGGCGCTGGTCGCCAAGATCTCGGATCGGCGCGTTGTGACGTTCGGCTTCAATGCACAGGCCGACATCCGCGTTATGAACCTGCACTATGAAGCAGGTATTGCCCATTTCGACATTGCGTTGCAGGATGAGCGGCGCATGATCAAGGGCTGCAAACTGCCCATGCCGGGGGATCACAATGTCTCGAACGCGCTGGCGGCTGTCGCTGTGGCGCGGCATCTGGGGATGAATGCCAGCGAGATCCGCACCGCACTGGCCAAATTCGGCGGGGTCAATCGCCGCTTCACCCGTGTTGGCACAGTCGAGGGCGTGACGATCATTGATGATTACGGCCATCACCCGGTCGAGATTGCTGCCGTGCTGAAAGCGGCCCGCCAGGCGCTTGGCGGAAGCGGCCGGGTGATCGCTGTGCATCAGCCGCATCGCTACACTCGTCTGTCGAACCTGTTCGATGATTTCTGCACCTGTTTCAACGAAGCCGATGTGGTCGGCATCGCACCCGTCTATGCAGCTGGCGAGGACCCGATCGCCGGGGCCAGTCGCGATGAACTGCTTGCGGGTCTGAAAGCCCATGGTCATCGGGCCGCGTTTCCTGTCGACACAGAAGACGCCCTGGAAGCGCTGGTGCGCGCACATGCGCAACCGGGTGACATGGTGATCTGCCTTGGCGCAGGCACTATTTCCGGCTGGGCGCATGGTTTGTTGCCGCGCCTGCAGGCGCGAGCTGCATGATGCTGTCACCTGAGATACGCGTCTGGTTGCTGATGGCAAGCGCGGTTCTGGTCGGGACGCTGCTGGGGGCGCTGCTGATCCACAAGGGCTGGCGCCGGGTCTATGGCGCGGTCATGGCCGGACATCTCTTCGCTGCTGTGGGATTTTTTTTCGCAGCGCGGCAAGGGCAGGGCATGGATGGTCTGGGCCATGCCATCATGCTGGCTGTCTTTGTTATCCCGTCCCTGCTTGGCATGGTGCTGGGTGGAACGGTGATCTGGTGGCGCGCGCGGGGACGCTAGACCAGCATGCCCGAAGGTGCGTGCCGAGCACGCACCCTACAAACCCTCTTGCATCCCGCACGGCTCTGGGCTAATGCCGCGCCACTTCACAGGCAGAGGACGGGCCTCGGGACAGACAGCCCCCGCAGGTCCACCGGTTGAGGC
>SKSL01000097.1 GCA_007123015.1 Natronohydrobacter sp.
CATGGCAGCCGAGCGAGGCCACGCGAGAGGGGCTTTCTGGCATCGAGGACTGGCGCGCGCTTTGCCCCGACCTGGCGGGTCGGGTGCTTCCGCCCGTGATGCTCGACGCCGCCCGCCCACCATGGCCCGGCCCACCAGTCGATGCGGTCTTCACCGCCAACCTGACCCATATTGCCCCTTGGGCGGCCACCGAAGGGCTGATCAAAGGCGCAGCCGCGCGGCTGGGGCAGGGGGGATTGCTGCTGATCTACGGCCCGTTCAATGAGAACGGCAGTTTCACCGGCCCCGGAAATGCCGGCTTCGATGCCGATCTGCGGATGCGAAACCCCGATTGGGGCCTGCGTGACCGAGGCGCCATCGACGAGCTGGCGCTCGCGCAGGGCTTCACCACCGCGCCACCCCGTATGATGCCCGCCGATAACCGCTTGCTGACCTATCGGCGCTCGTGAGGCAGCTGAAGTCAACGCGAAGGGGCGGATTGCCGACTGTGACCTTGCGACACGCGTTCTAAGTATTTTCTTTAAGAAGTCGTTTGATCGCTGAGCCGGGAAGTTCATCAACGGGCTCTGGTCTCAGCCGGTTGAGCACCGGGGGGCTTAGCAGTTGGCGTTGACAAACCAAAACTGCATCTTGACCTGTCTATAGCTTCACACTTCATGGATCTCTCCAACATTGAGAATCGGCGAGAGCGAAGACTGCGGATGTATCGGATTTCGGAATTGGCTGAGAGCGTTGGGGTGTCGCGCGCGACGTTGCTCTACTATGAAAAGCTCGGTCTTCTGACTGGAAAGCGGCAGGTGAACGGCTATCGTGTCTACTCTGATGCCGACCGCCAACGGCTGCAGTTCCTGAAGCTGCTTCAGGCGGGCGGGCTGAGCTTACAGGAATGTCACGCATGTCTCGACAGCAAGCTGGATCGAAATATGCTGGCCGAGCGGTTGCGGAAGCTGGAGCGGGAAATCGCGGAGAAGACACGTTCACGCGATCTACTCTCGGCGCTCTTAGGTCAGTCGAGTCTCAGGGACTGGCACGAAGATGTTGAACGAGTGGCGCCTGACCAGCACCGCGTTTGGCTGATGACACAAGGGTTTACAAGAGAGGAGGCCGCGCGGATCGTGTGGCTATCAAAGGATATGAATGCACACGATGATTACATGGCTGGCTTCAAAGAGGTTTTTTCCAGACTCGACTGGTGGGGCCCGGGATCAAATGCGGCGACGCGTCGCGCAATAACTTTGCTACCCTTTTCGCCCGACTTGATCCTTGAGATCGGTTGCGGCCCAGGTATGGCGACTATGACGCTTGCCGAGACGACGAGCGCACGGATTACCGCGACCGACACTGACGAGGATGCGCTCAATAGACTGCGACATCGCGCGTGCGCGCAAGGTCTGGATGACCGGATCGAGGTTCGCAACATCGACATGGAGTTGCTATCGGCAAAAGAGGGGGCGTGGCCTGGGGAGCCCATCGACGTGATCTGGGCCGAGGGAAGCGCCTACATCATTGGCGTGAAGCGCGCACTCGAAGCTTGGAGTGCCCTGCTCCGCCCTGGCGGTGTTCTTGTTTTCTCTGACATGGTGTGGCGCACTGATACGCCTGATGATGCGCTGCGGTCCTTCTGGGCCTCGCAATACCCCTCGATGGCCACACCTGAAAAGCGAATCGCGCAGGCAAAGCGCGCAGGCTACCGCTTGCTCGGCCATTTCGACATGGGTGCCGAGGCGATGGACACCTATTTCCGTCCACTCGAGGCGCGCGTGGGCGTACTTGAGGCGAGCATGGCAGGCCATCGCGTGATCGACGACCTTCAAGAGGAACTCCGCGCCTGGCGCAATTGCGAAGGGCAATTCAACTTCGAGATGTTCGTCCTGCAAAGGCCCTGAAAGCAGATCGGCGCGGCAAAGGAGATATCCATGCAATATTTGACCGAATTTAGAGGGCGCGAGCAGGAGATCGTCGATCTCTTCGCCGCGACTTTCACCGCATCCGATGGCATGGCGGAAGGTGAACTAACTGGGGGGCTCGTGCGCAAACTAATGTGCGGAACACCTCGCAAGGATATCCACCTGTTCACCACATGGGACAACGGCTTGCTGGTCGCCGGTGCCGTGTTGACTCGACTGACATTTGCGGGCGATCCGAGAACGGTCTTCCTGGTCTCGCCGATGGCAGTGGCGACCGATCGACAGGGCGAAGGCATCGGCAAGGCCCTATTGCGTCATGCGCTGGCTGAGATGCGCAACGAAGGTGTCGACGTGGTGATGACATATGGCGATCCAGCTTTCTACGGCAGGGTCGGGTTCTTGCCAGTGTCTGAAGTCATTGTGCCGGCCCCACTACCGCTCAGCCATCCCGAGGGCTGGATCGGTCAGTCCCTGACTGCCGCAGAACTGACGCCGCTGCACGGTCCTGGCACCTGCGTCATGGCGCTGGACGATGCGAGGTTTTGGTGATGGCCACCGACTGGTCCGCCCTGTTTCCCGACAGTACCGCGCCCGCCCGGCGAAAACCGACCGCTCTGGAACAGCTTGGTTGGGACCCATTCTTCGCGCAACAAATTGATGCCGGAGCGCTGACCGCAACCCCGCCAGTTCGCGTGGTGGCCGTGCATCGCAATGGCTTGCAATTGGCAGGAGACGGCATCGACGAGACGATCCCCTCAGGATCCGAAGTAGCCGTGGGCGACTGGCTGCTGCTAGACCGCGCGCGCCCCCGGTCGAGCCAGGTGCTCGAGCGGAAAAGCATGATCAAGCGCCGCGCGCCAGGCAGAGACCGGCAGACGCAGCTTATCGCAGCGAACATCGATACAGTCTTCGTCGTCACCTCTTGCAACCAGGATTTCAACGTCGCTCGGTTGGAGCGCTACATCGCAATGGCGTTTGAGACAACGATCGAGCCGGTGATCGTGTTGACCAAAACCGACCTCGTGGACGACCCTGCGCCCTACATCGAGGCCGCGCATGCCGTATCGAACCGGGTGCCTGTGGTCGCCCTCAACGTTCACGGCGATGAACCGGCTAAGATACTCGCAAACTGGTGCCGACCCGGCAAGACTGTCGCTTTCGTGGGCTCTTCAGGAGTCGGTAAATCCACGTTGACGAACATTCTGTTGGGTGCTCCGGTGATCGAGACTCGAGGCATCCGCGAGAACGACGCGCGCGGCCGACACACGACCACGCGTCGTGAGCTTCATTTTATCCCGGGCGGCTGCCTCGTCCTTGACACGCCGGGCATGCGAGAACTGCAGCTCACCGATGCAGCTTCAGGCATCGCCCACGTCTTCGAGGATATCGAAGCGCTGGCCGTTCGATGCCGCTTCACTGACTGCCAGCACGACACCGAGCCAGGTTGCTGCATTCAGGCGGCTGTGGCCGATGGTCGACTCGACCTCACTCGCTTCGCCCGCTGGCTTAAACTCCAGGCTGAGGACGCATTCAACTCGGCTAGCCTCTCCGAACGTCGTGAAAAAGATCGTGCTTTTGGCAAACTTGTCCGCAGTGCAAAAAACGCCAAGACACGATCGGATTTCTGACGGGGCAATAAGGAGTAACCGTGTCAGCGATTGTAGCGATTACAATCTGCGCAACAAATAGCATTCGTCTGTTTCCTTGATCTGCCTCATGGCGCACGAAATGGACGAGAGCGTATTCTTGGCAACGCCAAGACTGTCTCAGTTCCGAGGGCACGCCAACGGTCGGTTTGCACCTTGCCTTTCGGGCGGATGGAGCAACCCGTATCTGGCTTTCCATTGCGATAATCAGGAATTTCAACATGAAAGACACTGCTTTTGAACCACCGGTCCATTCGGTTTACTTTTTCTTCTTCCTGACCTTTGCCATCGCCTGGGGCGGGATGGGGCTGGTATTTGTTTTTCAGGATGCGGTCGAGGCAGCCCTTGGCCCGATGGGGGCAACACATCCTCTGTTCATCCTCGCGGTCTGGTCGCCTGCCATCTCCGGCATCCTGCTGGTCCTTTGGTATGGCGGTCTGCCGGGTCTGCGTCGCTACATGTCGCGCCTGCTGTTGTGGCGGGCCCCCATAGGCTGGTATCTGCTGCTGCTGATTGGCCTGCCCGCGATCTCCTACCTTGGGGCTGCAATTGGTGGCATGTCGATGCGCGAAGCGCTGGCGCAACCCCCATTGCGAGAACTGCTACCGCTTATCGCCTTCATGCTGATCCTCGGGCCGATGGAAGAACTGGGCTGGCGCGGCTATGCGACACCGCTGCTGCAGCGCCGGATGGCACCATTCTGGGCCGGGCTTGTGGTGGGTGTGTTCTGGGCGCTGTGGCATGTGCCGGCCTTCTTCCTTGACGGCACACCGCAAAGCGGATGGGAAGTGATGCCCTTCGTCATCGGGGCCATCGGCGTCAGCATAATTCTTACAGCATTCTTCAACGCCGCGCATGGCAGCATCCTTGTGGCGATCCTGTTTCACTGGCAGCTTAACATGCCGATGTGGCCCGACGCACAGCCTTGGGACATGTATCTGTTCATCGTGCTGGCCGTGATCGTTGTCTGGGTCAAACGCGCAGATATGTTCAGCCGTATGGGCGCTGTCACCAAGGTCATGCCAACCTCGACCGGGAGCCCATCATGAAATTGGTGACCGCTTTCGTCTTGGGCCTCTTTCTGGCAGGTCCGGCCGTCGCCGGGGACCGGGTGCAGGACGTTCTTGATGCCTTGCGCGCTGAGCACGGGTTTCCCGGCGTTTCGGTTGCCTGGATAGGCCCGGATGGTGCGGTGCAGGCGCGGACAACTGGCTTTGC
>SKSL01000072.1 GCA_007123015.1 Natronohydrobacter sp.
CATCATGGCACAACACTGGGCTGCCTGAAGGCGCTGGACCGGCTGGATAATGCTGGCTTCAGAGGCGAGCGTGTGGTCGATATCGGCTGCGGTACGGCTGTGCTGGCGATGGGTGCTGCGCGCATCTGGCCTGCGCCAGTTCTGGCCAGCGACATAGACGCAGTCGCTGTGGACGTGGCCGAGGCCAATATCGCCGCCAATGATCTGCAAGGCCGGGTGCGCTGTCTGGAAGCCACTGGTTTTGACCATCCCGACTTGCAGGCCGCTGCCCCGTTTGACCTGATCTTTGCCAATATCCTGATGGGTCCGCTGATTTCTCTGGCCCCGGATATGGGCCGCTTGGCCCAAAGTGGGGGCTATGCTGTGCTGTCTGGTCTGCTCGTCGATCAGGCCCCACAAGTGCTTGCAGCTTATGAAGCGGAAGGCTTCAGTTTGCATCACCGCGAGGATATCGGCGACTGGGCGACACTTACCTTGCAACGCTGACATCGCCGCCGCGCCCACTCGCGTCAAAGTTTTGCCGGATTTGCTTGCTAACATGCGCAAGCTTCCGACAGGACCGGAGAGAGGCCGCGATGAACACCACTCAAAAAGCTGAATTCGAGCAGCGCCGCCTTTGCGTGCTGCGAAAGCACATCGAGCATGACCCCAAGCTGCGCGCGATGCGGCGCAAGCGCAAATTGAGCATGATGTTTTCGGTGGCAGGCAGTTTTGGCGCGATTGCGGTCGCGTTGTTGCTGATCAAAAGCTTTCTCCTGGCGCTGCATGGCCCGCAAGGCTACGCCCAGATCGTGGCGCCGGTTGTTGAGCAACAGGGGCGCGGTTCGGTCGTCGTGCAACTTATCGACCCCGATCCGGTGAGTGCCGGGATCGCAGCTGCCCTGCGCCCTGCATTGCCGTCGCGGGAGCGTGAAACTGTTGCAATGTCCGGACTGCCTGCGCCGGATCCGGCTATGGCATCGGATGATGCAGACTCCGTGCCGGAGCTTTGATCTTCCGTGACGTCTGACATGCAAAAAGCTGCCCTGTCAGGCAGCTTTTAAAGTGACATGTACCAGCGGTGCTCTGCAAAAACTATCGCAGAGTTATTTCCCACGCAGGACAGCGCGCTCGATATCGCTGCGCGTCAGGCCGATATCTGCCAGCTCGCGATCGGTCAGGGCGTGCAGTGCGTTGCGGGTGATGCGCTCTTCGTTCCAGGTCTTGAGAGTGGCGATCAATGCGCCAAGCGACAGGCCCTGGAAACCGGCAAGCACCTGTTCCGTATGAATACGGCTTTGTGCATAGAAGGTCATTTTGGTCTCCATAGGGTAAAGTTTGCAAACCGCCGTTTATTCGCGCGGTTGGCGAGGATGTATGCTGAAACTGTCGGCAAGAGTAGAATGAGAAAGCGCAAGGCCCTTATGCGATTTTCGCATGGCTCACAGAGCGCACGCGAAAGTCTTGGCAGGTGTTCGCGTTTCGTGCTAGCCCTTGTTCAAGCAGACAAAAACAGAGGCCGCAATGCGGATCATTGGCATAGACCCCGGACTTCGCAACCTGGGTTGGGGCGTCATCGAATGCGAGGGACCGCGCATGCGCCATGTCGCGAATGGCATTTGCCATTCTGATCCGACAGGTGGTCTGGCGACACGGCTGCTGGAATTGCACCAGCAATTGACAAATGTCCTGCGGCAGTTCGTCCCCGATACTGCCGCAGTCGAGCAGACTTTCGTCAACAAGGATGCCGTGGCGACGTTGAAACTGGGCTCTGCGCGCGGCATCGCGCTGCTGGTGCCAGCGCAGGCCGGGCTGGATGTCGGAGAATACGCGCCCAATGCGGTCAAGAAAGCCGTGGTTGGCGTGGGCAAAGCCGCAAAAGAGCAGGTCGATCATATGGTGCGCATGCAGCTTCCCGGTGTGCAGATCGCCGGACCCGATGCAGCGGATGCGCTGGCCATTGCGATCTGTCATGCGTTTCACGCTCAATCGGCGCGCAGCATCCGCGTGCTGGGGCGCGCAGGATGATCGGCAAGCTGACGGGCGTGGTCGAGATGCGCGGCCCGGACCATGTGCTGCTTGATGTGCGCGGGGTGGGCTATATCGTGCATGTGTCGGACCGCACACTGATGGCCTTGCCGGGCCGGGGCGAGGTGGCCGCACTTTATACGGAACTGGTCGTGCGCGAGGATCTGATGCAGCTTTTCGGCTTTCCGACCTTGCTGGAAAAGGAATGGCACCGCGTGCTGACGTCGGTGCAGGGGGTGGGGGCGAAAGCCTCGCTCGCAATTCTTGGCGCACTTGGGCCCGAGGGCGTGTCGCGTGCGATCACGCTGGGCGATGCGGCTGCACTGCGTAAAGCGCCCGGAGTGGGGCCGAAACTGGCGCTGCGCATCGCGACAGAGCTGAAAGACAAGGCCCCGGCGCTGATGGCCGTCGCGGAAGTGGCCCCCGCCGCGCCTGTGCTTGCTGCTACGACTGACGCGCCCGTGACCCCGGTCGCGCCTGCGCCTTCCCCTGCTGCGCCATTGCCGGCCAGCACGGCTGTCGCCGACGCCATGTCGGCGCTGGGCAATCTGGGCTATGCGCCCACTGATGCGGCGCGGGCTGTGGCCGAAGCACAAGCCGCAGCCCCCGAGGCAGACACGCCCCATCTGATCCGCGCGGCCCTGCGCCTGCTTGCCCCGAAAGGCTGATGCATGACCACGCCTGATCCCAGCCTGCGCGGTAACGATCTGCCCGAAGATGCCCCAGAACTCGACCGGGCGCTACGCCCGCAGGCTTTGGACGAATTCATCGGCCAGCATGAAGCGCGCGCCAATCTGAAAGTCTTCATCCAGTCTGCCCGGATGCGCGGCGAGGCGATGGACCACACGCTGTTCTACGGCCCGCCCGGCCTTGGCAAGACAACACTCGCGCAGATCATGGCGCGCGAATTGGGGGTGGGGTTTCGGATGACCTCGGGGCCGGTGTTGGCCAAGGCGGGCGATCTGGCGGCGATCCTGACCAATCTGGAAGCGCGCGATGTGCTGTTCATCGACGAAATCCACCGCCTGAACCCGGCTGTGGAAGAAGTGCTTTATCCGGCGCTGGAAGATTTCCAGCTTGATCTGGTGATCGGTGAAGGGCCCGCCGCGCGCACAGTGCGGATCGAATTGCAGCCTTTCACGCTGGTCGGGGCCACGACGCGGCTGGGTCTGCTCACAACCCCGCTGCGCGACCGCTTCGGGATTCCGACGCGGCTGCAATTCTACACGGAAGCCGAACTTTGCCAGATCGTCGCGCGTGGTGCGCGGTTGCTCGGTGTGGCGTCGGAAGAGGGTGGTGTGCGCGAAGTGGCGCGGCGCGCGCGGGGGACGCCACGGATCGCAGGGCGGCTTTTGCGTCGCGTGGTGGATTTCGCGCTGGTTGAGGGCGATGGGCGGTTGACCCAAGCCCTGGCCGATAATGCGCTGACGCGGCTGGGCGTGGATCACCTGGGGCTTGACGGGGCAGATCGGCGCTATCTCTCGCTGCTGGCCGAGAATTATGGTGGTGGGCCCGTCGGTGTCGAGACAATCGCAGCCGCCCTGTCGGAATCGCGCGATGCGATCGAGGAAGTGATCGAGCCGTTTCTGCTGCAACAAGGGCTGATCGCGCGCACACCGCGGGGGCGGATGCTGGCCGCGAAGGCCTGGGCGCATCTGGGATTTCCGGATCCAGTGAGGGAAGCCCCGCAAGCGCGCCTGTTCGACGAGTGAGCTCTTTGGGGTTGCGCCGGGGTAGCAGGGGGCGCTCGCGCCCCCTCTTGCGGCAGAGCCGCAATTCACCCCCTGAGGATATTTGAACAAGGATGAAAGGGCGGGTCAGAGAGTCTGGAGCAGCGCGCGCGCCTTGGCGCTGTCGGTGTCCATCTGGGTGATCAGCGTGTCAAGGCCGTCGAATGTCATCTCATCGCGCAGAAATGCGACGAGGGCGACCGACAGTTGGGTTCCGTAGAGATCGCCTTTGAAATCGAACAGGAAGGTTTCGAGATTGGGTTGGTTCTCGCCGAACATTGGACGGATGCCCAGCGAAGCGACACCGTGATATGTCCCGTGACAGGGGCCTTCGAGCACATCGACCAGCACAGCATAGACCCCAAAGCGTGGCAAGTGCAGTCCAGCGAGCGACATATTCGCTGTCGGATAGCCAAGAGTGCGCCCACGTTTTTCGCCATGCAGGACAGGGCCGTCGATTCGGTGCCAATGGCCGAGCATGCGGGCGGCGTCCTCTGGTGCCCCTTGGCTGAGCGCTTCGCGGATGGCAGTTGAGGAATAAACTTTCGCCTCGGTGCTTAAAAGTGGGGCAATGGTCACGTCGATCCCGGCTTGGGTGCCAAGACGTGCGAGGTCTTGCGCAGTGCCGGCGCGCCCTTTGCCGAAGCAGAAATCCGCGCCGACCACAACATGAGCGACTCCCAACCCATCGACCAGTACGTCCTGTACGAAAGCCTCGGCTGAGAGCCTGGCGAGTTCAGCGGTGAAAGGCAGATGAAATATGCGTTCGACCCCAAGCCAGTCGAGCCGGTGGGCGCGTGTCGTGGCATTCATCAAGCGAAATGGCGGCGCATCCGGGGCAAAGACTTCGCGTGGATGCGGCTCGAAAGTTATGATCCCAAGAGCGCTGTCCGGACGTCGGGCGAGGTCGATGACATGCTGATGACCCAGATGTACGCCATCGAAATTGCCAAGAGCGACGGATGCACCACGCGCTGTAAGCGGCAGATCGCGCCAGTGGTCGTAAATCTGCATCTGCCCCCTTGCGGGGCACTGAGCGCCCCGACCCTAGTCGAATTTGCGGCTTGGTGCAAGAACTGTCGCCTCGCCCTTCAGAACCACGGTATCCCCCACAGAGCAGCGACATTCAAGAGTAACGCGCCGCTTTGCATAATCGATGGTGAGCACTGTCACTGTCGCCAGAACCACATCACCTGGGCGCACAGGGGCCATGAATTTCAGCGTCTGGCCCATATAGATGGTGCCATGGCCGGGCAGTTGTTCGCCGATCACGGCCGAGATCAGACCAGCGGTCAGCATGCCATGCGCGATACGACCCTCGAAAATCGTGTCCTGCGCATAGTCATCATCCAGATGCACGGGATTGCGGTCGGTCGAGACTTCGGCAAACAGTTCGATATCGCGATCGGTGATTTCCTTGCGCAGATAGCGCGACATGCCGATTGCCAGATCCTCGATGCAGATCGTGCCGCGTGGAAGATTGTCATTCATGCCATTGTCCAACATGTCACTGATCCTTTCAAAGCCCCGGCATATACCGTGATGTTGCGGCGCAGCATTACACGATCAGGGCCTGTCACGCAAGTGAGCTGTGAAATAAAACTTCAGATGATGTGATTTTGGCGTAACTATATTTCGCAACGAACTGCCGCAGCTCTGGTGTAACGACTAACGCCGCGACATCTGTCGCGGCGTGTTCAGGCGGCAAATTGGTCAGAGACGGTCAACGAAATCTGCCCATCGCATGGGTCGGCATCGCGCGCTGGTCTTTGAGCCACGCCTCCAGCAGCCCGGGATCTGGATTTTCCACATCTGGACCGAAGGCATGGGCAGACAGGCCGCCAGTGATGAAAAGCGTGTCCATATCTTCGCCCATACCGCCCAGAATATCCGTGTTGATGCCGTCACCAATGCAGATCGTGGTGTCTGCGCTGCCGGTCACCCCCTGACCAGCCGCGATGCGCCGGGCAAGGTCGTAGATCGGTGGATGTGGCTTGCCGAAATACAGGCTCTCGCCCCCCATCTCGTCATAGAGCTGTGCCAGCGCCCCTGCACAATAAAGCCGCTGGTCCCCCAGATCAACGACAATATCCGGATTTGCGCAAAGCAGTTTCAGACCGCGCGCTTTGGCGGCCAAGAATTTGCCGCGATAATCCTCTGGGGTCTCGGTCAGTTCATCAAACAGGCCCGTGCAGACGATGCCCTCGGCGTCGTCAAACGCGACACGCTGGATTTCGCCATGCTGCTCTGCCAGGTCAGGCAGGTTTGTGAAGAAATCATCGTCCTTCGCGGGCCCCAGATGCCAGACCTGTCGACCGACTGCGCCCAAGACCATGCCTTGCTGCGCTGCATCGCCGGATGTCGCTATCCCGTCATACGCGTCACGCGACAAACCCATGTCCGCAAGGCGCGCCGCCACGCCGTCGCGCGGGCGCGGGGCGTTGGTCACCAGAATGACACAGCCGCCATCGCGCCGGAATTGCAGCAAGGCGGCTTCGGCCTCTGGATAAATCGCCTTGCCATTATGGACGCAGCCCCACAGATCAACCAGAGCCAATGTGTAGCGCGCCGAGATCTCTGCAAACTTCGCGATGACGGTCGTCACAGCGCGAGAACCGGGATGATCTGTTTCTTGCGGCTCATGATCCCCGGAAGCACAACAGCATCCCCCGAAGTATCGGCACCAAATGAGGCAGCGGCCACTTGCTTCACCAGATCGTCAGGCAGTAGCAAGGTCGCTTCTTCCTTGAGGATATCGACGATGAAAAGCAGGATGGCATCGGCGCCATCCTCTGCGGCGACCTCTGGGATCGCCGCAAGAAGCGCATCCTTGCGCGACAGGATCTGCGCTGGGGCTGTCGTTTCAAGGACAGAGATGCGCAGCGTCTTGCCACCTATCTCGAACTTCTTGGCATCCATCAGCAGCAACTCCTTTTCGGAGAAGGCCGAGACATCCGATTTGGCCGCGAACATCTGGGCCGCCAATTCAGGGATATCCACGCCCAGCTCTTCGGCCAGCGCCTGCGCCACCATGCGATCTGTCTCGGTCGTTGTGGGTGAGCGGAATTCGAGCGTGTCCGACAGAATGCAAGAGAGCATCATGCCCTTGATGCCGCGCGGGGCCTTTGCCATGTCCGGGCCGATCAACTGATGCATGATCGTGGCCGTGCAGGCAAGGGGGCGGATCGTGATGTCAATCGGGGCCTTGGTTTCCAGACCGCCGACCAGCTTGTGGTGATCAATGATCGCCAGAATATTCGCCTCATTGATGCCTGTGGGCAATTCGGCCGGGTTATTCGTGTCCACAATGACCACATCCGTACCCGCTGGCAGATCAGACATGGTTGCGGGTGTGTCGAAACCCCAATGCGTCAGCGCAAATCGTGCTTCTGTATTGCAAGGGCCCAACAGCACGGCTTCGGCAGGGCGTTCTTCGATGGTGTTGAGGTACCAGGCCCAGATCAAGGGCGAACCAGTCGAATCAGTGTCTGGCGAAAAATGTCCGAAAACTTTTATCATTCTCTCACCCGCTTTTGAGGATCGTGCGATTTCGGCCGCGTTATAGCCGCCCCGATGTCACTTGTCACGAGATGCAGAATTTGCCGCAGTGCAGGATTTTTTTCCGCATCAGATCTGTTGACAGCTTCCCTCTGCTTCCCTATCTCTGCGCCGTTAGCACTCGACGTGGGTGAGTGCCAACAGAATGAAAACCTGGAACCAGAGGAGCGTTCTCAGATGGCATTTAAACCGCTTCATGACCGTGTTCTTGTGCGTCGCGTCGAGAGCGACGACAAAACCAAGGGCGGTCTGATCATTCCCGACACGGCTAAAGAAAAGCCTGCAGAAGGCGAAATCGTCTCGGTTGGCGAAGGCGCACGCAAGGATTCGGGCGAGCTGATCGCACCCAGCGTCAAATCGGGCGACCGCGTGCTGTTCGGCAAATGGTCGGGCACCGAAGTCACGATTGATGGCGAAGAGCTGCTCATCATGAAGGAAAACGACATTCTGGGCGTGATCGACTGATCGCACGCCTGAACCTTATCACAGACAACCAGGAGGCACCCTAATGGCTGCTAAGGACGTCAAATTCGACACCAACGCGCGCGACCGCATGCTGCGCGGCGTAAATATTCTCGCCGATGCCGTGAAAGTCACGCTGGGCCCCAAAGGCCGCAATGTCGTTATCGACAAAAGCTTCGGCGCTCCGCGCATCACTAAGGACGGTGTGACTGTCGCCAAAGAGATCGAGCTTGAAGAAAAGTTCGAAAACATGGGCGCGCAGATGGTCAAGGAAGTGGCCTCGCGCACCAATGATGAAGCTGGTGACGGCACCACGACCGCGACGGTGCTGGCGCAGGCGATCATCCGCGAAGGTCTGAAATCGGTCGCCGCTGGCATGAACCCGATGGATCTGAAGCGCGGAATCGACCAGGCGACGACCGTCGTGGTGGACGCAATCAAAGCGGCTGCCCGTCCGGTCAATGACAGCGCAGAAGTCGCGCAGGTCGGCACGATCTCGGCCAATGGCGAATCCGAAATCGGTCGCCAGATCGCTGACGCGATGCAGAAAGTCGGCAATGAGGGCGTGATCACGGTCGAAGAGAACAAGGGTCTGGAAACCGAGACCGACGTGGTCGAGGGCATGCAGTTCGACCGCGGTTATCTGTCGCCCTATTTCGTGACCAATCCTGACAAGATGATCACGGAACTGGATGACGCGATCATCCTGATCCATGAAAAGAAACTGTCTTCGCTGCAGCCGATGGTCCCGCTGCTCGAGTCGGTGATCCAGTCGCAGAAGCCGCTGCTGATCATCGCTGAAGATGTCGAAGGCGAGGCGCTGGCGACGCTGGTCGTGAACAAGCTGCGCGGTGGTCTGAAGATCGCAGCCGTCAAGGCACCGGGCTTCGGTGACCGTCGCAAGGCCATGCTGCAGGATATCGCGATCCTGACCGGCGGTCAGGTCATCAGCGACGATCTGGGCATGAAGCTGGAAAACGTCACCATCGACATGCTGGGTAGCGCCAAGAAAGTCACCATCAACAAGGACAATACGACCATTGTTGACGGTGCAGGCGAAAAGGCAGAGATCGAGGCGCGCGTCGCACAGATCCGCCAGCAGATCGACGAAACCACCAGCGATTACGACCGCGAGAAGCTGCAAGAGCGTCTGGCCAAGCTTGCCGGTGGCGTTGCCGTGATCCGCGTCGGTGGCATGACCGAAGTGGAAGTGAAAGAGCGCAAGGACCGTGTCGACGACGCGCTGAACGCAACGCGTGCAGCCGTGCAGGAAGGCATTGTCGTTGGCGGTGGTGTTGCTTTGATCCAGGGCGCCAAGGCGCTTGACGGTGTGAAAGGCGACAACAGCGACCAGGATGTCGGGATTGGCATCGTGCGCCGTGCGATTGAAGCGCCGCTGCGCCAGATTGCAGAGAATGCGGGCTTCGACGGTTCGGTCGTGGCTGGCAAGATCCGCGAATCCGACGACAAGGCCTTCGGCTTCAACGCGCAGACCGGTGAATATGGTGACATGTTCAAATTCGGCGTGATCGACCCGGCCAAAGTGGTGCGCACCGCGCTGCAGGATGCTGCGTCGGTTGCAGGGCTGCTGATCACCACGGAAGCCATGATCGCGGACAAGCCCGAGCCGAAGGGCGCAGCCCCCGCAGGCGGCATGCCCGACATGGGCGGCATGGGCGGCATGATGTAATCACGCCCAAAGCGTAAACGAGGAAAGCCGGGGTGCATCTGTTGCACCCCGGCTTTTTCATGTCCAGCTTTCGGCCGGTTCTTGGCTTCGACCGATCAACGATCAGCTTCGCCGATGGCAATCTTGGTTGAGAACATCGCGCCGTGCATCGCCACACTTCGAAGGGCGTCCTATGGGACGCCTGCCTCTGGCGTGACGATGCGCGGTGGCCTTCGGCCTTGCTCTGCGTATCGCGGATGTTTTCTCTGTAGCTGGAGCGCTCAACCTGTCCGCGGTTCGCTTTAGTGAACGCTGACGGGCTCGAAATCATTCTGCCGGGCCATGACAAAGGCCATGGTGCGGTCGGTCACAAGCGCAAGGCGCTCACCTTCTTCATGGTGAATGGCATAAAGCTCAGAGACATCCGGGATCTGCGCCCTAATTTCATCAGGCAATTCGCTGACCTTGATGGGGCGAACATAAGCGATAGGACGCTCGGGATTGGGAAGCGGGAATTTACTATCCATCTCTCTACCTTTCTTCAGCCGCGGGTGATGGTCACAATCTGTATGGAGTCTTCGGGATCCTGTCGTGTCAGGTCGATATGCAGCAACCCGTCCTGCAAGGCGGCCTGCGCCACTTCGACCCCTTCTGCCAAGGCAAAAACCCGTTGGAACTGTCGCGCGGCGATGCCCCGGTGCAGAAAAACCCGATCATCGCGTTCTGCATCAGCCTGTTGGCCGCGCACGATCAGTTGTCGCTTCTCGACCGTGATCGACAGATCGGCATCGCGAAACCCCGCCAGGGCCAGCGTGATCCGGAAGCTGTTCTGGCCCGTCACTTCGATATTGAAGGGGGGATAGCCATCCGCACCCGCACGGGCGGTCTGTTCCACCAACCGCTCCAACCTGTCGAACCCCAGAAGCAAAGGGTGCGACGGAAAATTGAGTTTTGTCATCAGCTTGGCCCTTTCATTCAAGCGACGTTGCTGTTGGCCCCTGTCTGGCGACCATATCCGTAGATATGGGGTATATATCTGTGACCACAAGTGTCGCTTGCAGGCGAAACCTGCAACCAGAGCTTTTGCAATCCGAGATTTGTCGCTACTCTACAGCCCAAGGGAAAAAGAGCAGAATCGTCCAGATGAATTCGCCACATGAATTGAGCCACGAAGAGGTGCTGCGGGTCAAACTCGAAGTGCTGCGCGAAAAACATCGCGACCTGGACGAGGCGATCAAGGCCCTGCAGGAACAGGGCCCTGCGACGCAGCTGACTGTGCAGCGTCTGAAAAAGGACAAGCTGCGCTTGAAAGATCAGATTTCACGGATCGAGGATGAGCTGACCCCTGATATCATCGCCTGATGCAATTGCGCGCAGGGTATGCATCGCTATAGTGCGCGCATTCCGGGCCAAGAGGGGCAGCATGCGCGATATCAATGTAGGGATCATCATGGGCAGCCAGTCGGACTGGCCCACCATGCGCGAGGCTGCGGCCATTCTCGACACGCTGGATGTGCGTTATGAAAGCCGCATCGTTTCTGCCCATCGCACACCCGACCGCTTGTGGGATTATGGACGTGACGCTGTGGCGCGCGGGTTGCAGGTGATCATTGCAGGGGCAGGGGGTGCGGCGCATCTGCCGGGGATGATGGCGTCGAAAACCCGCCTTCCAGTGATTGGCGTGCCCGTACAGACCAAGGCACTGTCAGGCGTGGACAGTCTGTATTCCATCCTGCAAATGCCGCGCGGATATCCAGTGGCGACCATGGCCATTGGTGCTGCGGGGGCTGCCAATGCCGGGCTGATGGCTGCGGGTATTCTGGCACTGCAGGACAGCGCGCTGGCCGCACGGTTGGACAAATGGCGCGCCGATCTGTCCGCATCCATCCCGCAGGAGCCGCGCGATGACTGATCGCCTGGCACCAGGGCGGACCATCGGCATCCTTGGTGGTGGTCAATTGGGGCGCATGCTGTCTGTGGCCGCCGCGCGTCTGGGCTATCGCTGTCATATCTACGACCCTGCGCCTGACACGCCCGCCGGGCAAGTGGCCGCGCAGGTGACAACTGCCCCCTGGGACGACGCACGCGCGCTTGCGGCTTTTGCGTCCGAGGTGGATGTGATCACCTTCGAGTTCGAGAATATTCCGACACAGACGCTTGATCTGCTGGACCGGTTGCGCCCAATCCGCCCGGGCCGTCAGGCGCTGGCGATTTCTCAGGACCGGCTGCATGAGAAAGAGTTCCTGCAAGGTCTGGGCTTGCAGACGGCACCTTTCATGGCCGTGAGTTCGCCTGATGAACTGACAGAGGCGGTGGCCCGGCTTGGCCTGCCCGCCATTCTGAAAACCCGGCGCATGGGTTATGATGGCAAAGGTCAGGCGCGGCTCGATCAGCCAGAGGACATGGCGGCGGCATGGGATATGATGGCTGGGGCTCCGGCGATCCTTGAAGGGTTTGTGTCCTTCTCGCATGAGGTCTCTGTGATCGCCGCACGGGGCCTGCAAGGGGATGTCGCGGCTTTTGATCCGGGTGAAAACTTGCACAAAGACGGCATTTTGCGGGAAACGCGCGTGCCCGCGCGTCTGAGCGGCGCGCAACGTAGTGATGCGGTACTTATGGCCGCCAAGATACTGAACGCATTGGACTATGTCGGTGTGTTGGGGGTCGAGTTATTCGTTGCCAAGACTGGTTTGATCGTGAATGAGATCGCGCCGCGTGTGCACAATTCCGGCCATTGGACACAAAACGCCTGTACTGTCGATCAGTTCGAGCAGCATATCCGCGCTGTGGTCGGCCTGCCGCTCGGCGATGGCGATAGATTCGCGGATGTGGTGATGGAAAACCTGATCGGGGATGATCTTGACCGCGTGCCAGACTTGCTGCGCGCGAAAGACACAGCCCTGCATCTTTATGGCAAGCCTGAGGTCCGGGCCGGTCGCAAGATGGGCCATGTGAACCGGATCATTCGCTGAAGCGGCTTACGGATTGGCCAGCTTGCGCAGCGCATTGCCGAAGGTCATGCCGTGATCGAAGACCCCGTAGCGCAGAAATTCGATGGTTTCTGCAATCACGATCGGATTGTTCATCATGAAAGTATGGGTGACGGGCAAGACGATATGGTCGTCCATGCCGTCCAGTTTCGTGCTCTCAACAGACACTTTGCCATCATCGGCCCCCTCGATCAGCGAAGAGGTGATCGGATTCAGCGACACATCCCCTGCGATGATTCCCAATTCATAGCTGGCAAGATCCGGCAGTGTTTGCGGTGTGGCCTCTTTTCTGGTTCCCAATTCCAGACCTGCCGGGCCATTGAACCACGAAAACGCCTCGATATCCGAGAAGACATCAACCAGTTCCGACCCATGATTGGGCGGCGCCAGCATGACGACGCGTCCCATCTGCGCGGGCCTTTGTCTGGCCAGCCAACCGCGCGCCAGTATACCGCCCATGGAATGGGTGACAAAATGCACCTTCTCATCGCCGCAGCCTTCGACAGCAATGCCGACATGGTCCATCAGTTCGGCAATGGGCGCGGCCCTGGAAGGATAGCCGTGATTCACGACCTGATAGCCATGCAACACGAGCGCCTCTTCCATGACGCGCATCGAGTTTTCTGACCGGGCCAGACCGTGCAAAAGAACAACGCAATCTGCCATCGCGGGTCCCGCCGAAAGAAAGAGGGCTGTCAAAATTGTCTTCATACACTCAATATAAGGAGGCGCGCGATTTTGCGCCAGTATGACGATAGGTCAGATGACGAAACCGCGATTGGCTGTCCGGGCCTTGATCCTTCATCAGAACCGTTTGCTGCTGGTCAATGCCTGGCCAGAGGGCAAGAGCGATCTGTGGTGTGCCCCGGGCGGCGGGGTTGAGCCGGGCCACTCGCTGCCTGACAATCTGTGCCGGGAAGTGCATGAAGAATGTGGGTTGCAGATCGCCGTTGGTGCCCCCTGTCTGGTGAATGAATTTCATGACCCGGCCAGTCGCTTCCACCAAGTGGATATCTATTTCCGCGCCGAGATTATCGGCGGTCAGATCGCGCCGGACTGGATTGACCCTGCGGGTGTGGTGACCCGTCGGCGTTTCGTGACCGAGGCCGAATTACGCAGCCTGCGCTACAAGCCCGACAGCCTGCCACAGATCGCATGGGGCGACGCGGCCTGGGATGGCCGCGCGCTTTACGATCCGCTGGAGCCGATCCTGCTATAGAGCATCTCGCGCGGACGTGATGACCGGTTCAGAGTTTTTCAACATGCGCATACAGACGGCGAGAGCGTATCGCGTGAATGCGAATGAACGCGATACGCTCTAGCTGTGACCAGAGAGGAATTTCTCGGCATCCAGTGCTGCCATGCAGCCCATGCCAGCACTCGTCACGGCTTGCCGATAGATGTGATCTGTCAGGTCGCCTGCAGCAAAGACCCCCGGAATCGAAGTGCGCGTGCTGCCCGGTTCGACCCAGACATAGCCGCCCTCTTGCATGGTCAATTGATCCTTTACCAATTCACTGGCTGGGCTGTGACCAATTGCGATGAAGACCCCTGCGCAGGCAAGCTCTTGTATCGCACCGCTTTCGACATGGCGCAGCCGCACGGCTTCGACGCCCGGGGCCGAGCCATCGCCGATCACTTCGTCCAGCGTGTGATCCCAGATCACCTGGATCTTGGGATGGTTCAGCAGGCGGTGTTGCAGGATCTTTTCGGCGCGCAGACTGTTGCGACGATGGACCAGTGTCACTTTCAAGGCGAAATTCGTCAGAAACAGCGCTTCCTCGACTGCGGTATTGCCGCCACCGATCACCACGACTTCTTTCCCGCGATAGAAGAATCCGTCGCATGTCGCGCAGGCGGAAACGCCCATGCCCTTGTATTTCTCTTCCGAAGGCAGCCCCAGCCAGCGCGCTTGCGCTCCTGTTGCAAGGATCACAGCGTCGGCAGTGTAAACTGTGCCGCTATCCGCAGTCGCAGTGAACGGTCGGGCCGACAGGTCAAGCGCGGCAATGTGATCCGTGATCACCTCTGCCCCCATTTCGCGCGCATGGGCTTCCATGCGCACCATAAGGTCAGGGCCTGTCACCATCGTATCGCCCGGCCAGTTTTCCACCTCGGTCGTGATTGTCAGCTGGCCACCAGGTTGGATGCCTTGCACCAGAACGGGGTTCAACATCGCCCGCGCTCCGTAGACCGCTGCTGTATATCCGGCGGGACCAGAGCCGATGATCAGTAGCTTCGTGTGACGCATATCGGACATGGGAACTCCTGCAAGTCATATGTTGCGCGCAATCTAAGGGCTATAACCGTCAGCACAAGCAGATAGGCAGATCGACATGCAAGCGATTAAAATCTTGCGCGGCCTTGAAATAATATTGCGCAAGCCGCCCTGCGCGCGTAAAGAGTGCAAAAAGGGAGTGGGCAGCATGTCAGGCGGCAAGCTTGATCCGATTGACCGCAAGATATTGGCGGAATTGCAGGCAGATGGTCGGATGACCAATGTTGAACTGGCCAAGCGCGTGGGCATCTCTGCGCCACCCTGTCTGCGGCGGGTGCGCAGTCTTGAAGATTCTGGCTTCATTCGCGGATATCACGCGCAGGTCAATGCGCGCGATCTGGG
Source organism: Natronohydrobacter sp. (assembly GCA_007123015.1). Taxonomy (GTDB): domain Bacteria; phylum Pseudomonadota; class Alphaproteobacteria; order Rhodobacterales; family Rhodobacteraceae; genus Roseinatronobacter. The sequence continues at coordinate 15,037 of SKSL01000072.1, forward strand.
CTTCGAAGTGCAGGTCTTTGTGATGGTGGGCCTGAATTCTCAGGCCGAGGCCGATCTGTCCCGCTTCGAGCAACGCTGCCGCGACTGGCCGCTGGTGCGCGAGTGTCACATGCTCAATGGTGAGATCGATTTCATCCTGAAATGCGTGGCGCCGGATTTGTCGTCTTTCCATCATTTTCTGACAGAAGAGCTGCTGGCCGCCGAGAATGTGATCACAGTGAAGACATCACTGGTGATCCGCTGTGCCAAGACCGAGCCGGGTGTTCCTTTCGACGTTCTCGAAGAGCGTACAGCGGATATCGATTGACCCGATCCGATCCGCACGCCGCGATCACCGCACGATATCTTCCTGACGAACAAACATGTTTTTCCACGCGCGGTCGATCAGTTCTGGCGACATATGCCGTGACTTGCCTTCAAAATCGCAGATCGCGATCATCTGATCGATCAGAAAGACGGGCTGGTAATTGGCATAGACATTCTGGATCGTAGGATATTTCTTCTGAAGCAGATAGATCAGCGTTTCTTCATCGAGCGGGATCTTGCGCTTCCGGGCGACCAGCGCGAAGATTTTCAGGAAATCCGATTGGTCGGGTCCGTCGATCTTGATCTTGTAGAAGATCCTGCGCAGGGCCGCCTGGTCAAAGATGTCATTCGGGTGGAAATTGGTTGAGAAGATGACCAGCGTGTCAAAGGGCACGATGAATTTCTCACCCGATTGCAGGGACAGGATATCGTAATTCATCTCCATCGGGACAATCCAGCGGTTCACAATGGCCTGCGGCGGTTCTTCCTGTCGGCCAAGATCGTCGATGATGAAGACGCCCCCCGTGGCCTTGAATTGCAGCGG
>SKSL01000110.1 GCA_007123015.1 Natronohydrobacter sp.
CACAACGGAAGCGATCTATGAGGAAGCCCGCCAGTGCCGTCTTGGCGCGGATAAATTCATGATCGATGGGCGACATACGGGCACTGGCGGCGGCAATCATGTCGTTGTCGGAGGGGCCACCCCTGAAGACAGCCCCTTCCTGCGCCGCCCCGATCTGCTGAAATCGCTGGTGCTGATGTGGCAGCGACATCCGTCGCTGTCCTATCTGTTTTCGGGTCTGTTCGTCGGGCCGACCAGCCAGGCACCAAGGATTGACGAAGCGCGGCATGACAGCCTTTATGAGCTGGAAATCGCGCTGAACCAGATCGGTGATCCGGTGGCGGGCGGGCCCCTGCCACCGCCTTGGCTGGTGGATCGGCTTTTGCGTAACATCCTGATCGATGTGACGGGAAACACGCATCGCGCCGAAATCTGCATCGACAAGCTCTATTCGCCCGATGGCCCCACAGGTCGGCTGGGGTTGGTCGAATTCCGCGGCTTCGAGATGCCCCCACATCCGCGCATGAACCTGGCGCAGCAACTGCTGATCCGCGCGATCATCGCGCGCTGTGCGCAAGCGCCTTTGCGCAGCAAGCCCGTGCGTTGGGGGACGGTTCTGCATGACCGTTTCATGCTGCCGCATTTCATCTGGCAGGATTTTCTTTCGCTCCTGGATGATCTGCGCGCGCATGGGTTCGACCTCGATCCAGTCTGGTATCAGGCGCAGTCTGAATTCCGCTTCCCTTTCTGCGGCGCAGTCGAGGTTGAGGGCGTGCATCTGGAACTGCGTCAGGCGCTGGAGCCGTGGCATGTGCTGGGCGAAACCGGGGCCATTGGCGGGACTGTGCGCTACACCGACAGTTCGGTCGAGCGGTTGCAGGTGCGCATGACGACGCTGCATCAGGATCGCTACCGGATCATGTGCAACCGCCGCCCCGTGCCGCTGACCCGGACGCGAGTGTCTGGCGAATCTGTCGGCGGGGTGCGGTTCAAGGCATGGCAACCGGCTGCGGCCCTGCATCCGGTGCTGCCCGTCAATGCGCCGCTGACCTTCGACATCTATGATGACTGGACAGGCCGCGCGATTGGGGGATGCGTCTATCATGTCGCCCATCCCGGCGGGCGCAGCTATGACACTTTCCCGATCAATGGCTATGAGGCCGAAGCCCGTCGCCTTGCGCGGTTCGAGGCGCATGGCCATGCACCGGGGCCCTATCAACCGGCATCGGAACACCCGCATCCTGAATTCCCGATGACGCTTGATCTGCGCCGGGCGGCTGGAGTGTGACCAGCGCCCCTGCGCCTGCGGCTGCTTTCCCGCCTGCCCTGCTGCAGGGCTATGCGCCCCTGTCAGGGGTCGCGGATGAGCTGGTCGATGCGCAGGGGCAGTTGCGGCCTGTCTGGCAGGGGTTTCTGGACCAGCTTTCGCGCCTGACCCCCGAGGATATCGCGCAGCGCTTCTCACGCGGGGAGCAATATCTGCGCGATGCCGGGGTGTATTTTCGCCTTTATTCAGGCGGCCCCAATCAGGAACGCGAATGGCCGCTTAGCCATGTCCCGGTCCTGATTTCAGATGCCGAGTGGGAAGAGGTCTGCGCAGGGCTTGCGCAACGCGCTGATCTGCTGGAACAGGTGGTGGCCGATCTTTACGGCACGGCCAATCTGGTGGCGAAGGGTCATCTGCCCGGCGAACTGGTCGCGGAAAACCCACAATGGCTGCGGCCCATGGTGGGTGTGCATCCGCGCTCTGGCCATTGGCTGCATCATATCGCCTTTGAAATTGGGCGCTCGCCGGATGGGTCTTTTCTGGTGCTGGGGGATCGCACGCAGGCTCCGTCAGGTGCCGGTTTCGCGCTTGAGACGCGCATGGCCACCAGCCGGATATTCACTGACCCGTTCCAACGCGGAAATGTGCGCAGGCTCGCAGGCTTCTTCCGCGCCTTTCGCGACGCGATGGAAGGGCTTTCGGGCGATGGCCGGCGCGCAGGCATCCTGACACCGGGTCCGAATAACGACACCTATTACGAACACGCCTATATTGCGCGCTATCTGGGCCTGTCGCTTCTGGAAGGGGAAAACCTGCTGGTCCGTGACGGTCAGGTCATGGTGCGCACTGTGCGCGGGCTGGAACCCCTAGGGCTGCTCTGGCGGCGGATCGACAGCGATTTCGTCGATCCGCTGGAACTGAATGAGCGCTCGCAACTGGGCACACCGGGGATGATCGATGCGCTGCGTCAAGGCAGTGTGAACATGATCAACGCACCTGGTTCCGGCGTGTTGGAAACCCGCGCGTTCATGGCCTTTTTGCCGCGCATCGCGCGCGCCATGACGGGCGAGCGGCTGCGCCTGCCCAATATCGCGACATGGTGGTGCGGCCAACCGCTTGAAGCCGATTATGTACGCGAGAACGCTGCGCGCATGCTGATCGGCGGCGCGCTGGATACGGACCTGCCCTTTGCCCGCAACGGCGACACAGCCCCCGCCTCGACCCTTGCGACACTGAACCAGCGGATCGCCGAGGCCGGGCATCGGCTGGTAGGGCAGGAAGCTGTCACGCTCTCGACCACGCCAGTCTGGGAACATGGCCAGCTTGTTCCGCGCCCGATGACGATCCGGGTCTTTGCCGCGCGTACGCCCGATGGCTGGACCTTCATGCCCGGTGGCTATGCCCGGATCGGGCGCACGGGGGCTGCGACCGCGCTCGCCATGCAGGACGGCGGCTCTGTGGCCGATGTCTGGGTGATGGCGGATGCGCCAGTGCCACCTGAAACCATGGTCGCGCCCGCAGTCTTCACGCGAATGACCGAAAGCAGCCTACCAGCGCAAGCGGCCGAGAACCTGTATTGGCTGGGCCGCCATGTCGAACGGACCGAGGCCGCCTTGCGCATGCTGCGCGCCTGGCATTTGCGGCTGGCCGAAACGGGTCGCGCAGATGACCCACAGCTTGCGCCGCTCGCGGGTTATCTCGCTGCGCTGGGGTTGCAGCCAACCACGCCGCTGCCGGACAGCCTGCACAGCCTGATCAATGCGGCTCAGGCAGCAGCGGCAAAGGTCCGCGACCGGTTTTCGCCCGATGGCTGGCAAGCCGTGGGGGATTTGGCGCGCAGTTCTGCCAGATTGGCGGAAAAGGTCAGCGCCGGGGATGATGCTGCCCGCGCGCTTTCGGTCCTGCTGCGCAAACTATCGGGGCTATCGGGGCTGGTGCATGAAAACATGTATCACTCGACGGGTTGGCGGTTCCTGTCTGTGGGACGGGCGCAGGAGCGCGCGGATGCCACGCTGATGACGCTGCGCGCCTTTGCCACCCCTGGTGCTGGTCCCGGCGCGCTGGAATTGGCGCTGGAACTGGGCGACAGTGTTTTGACCCATCAGAACCGTTACCGTTTCGGCCCCTCGCCCGCTTCTGTGCTGGACCTGCTTTTGCTCGATGCCTGCAACCCGCGCGCTGTCCTGTATCAGGTTGCGCAACTGTACCAGCATGCTGCACGTCTTCCCGAAGGGCCGAATAGCACGGCGACAAACCACGCGCTGCCTGAACTGGAGCGGCGGTTGATGATACTCGAGACTGAATTGCGCATCTCCACCCCCGAGGCTGTGACTGAGACCCAGCTTGACGGGTTGCGCGCGCAAGTCGGCGCTGTGCTCGATATACTCTCGCGCAGCTATTTTCATTAGACCCATGCGCTACACTATCCGCCTGCAGATCAACTATCAGTATTCCGCGCCCTCAGACCATCTGCGCAATATCCTGCGGCTGATGCCGCAAGACGGGCCGCAGCAACGTGTGAGACGCCGCCATCTCTGGATTGATCCCTGGCCGGATGAGCGGCGCGATGGGGTTGATTTCTTCGGCAATACTACCACGCTGGCCGTCTGGCACCGGCCAGTGGCGCAGGTCGCCTTCACACTAGAGGCAGATGCCGAACGGCAGGACAGGCCGCAGGATGATCGTTCGCGGCTGCTGTCAGACATGCCCGATCTGCTGGCGGATCAGAACTGGATCGCTGCCAGAGCGCCATTGCATTTCAGCGCGCCCTCGCCGCGCATCGGGCAGATCCCCGAAATCAATGCATTTGCATTCAGCTCTGTCCCGCAGAACCTGACGGCCTTCGCAGCGGTCGAGGCCCTGGGCCGTGCGATCCATGCCCGGATCGCCTTTGACCCGACAGCGACCGATGTGGCCACCCCGCCCGAGAGTGCCTTCGCAAATGGGCGCGGGGTCTGTCAGGATATGGCGCAGATCATGATTGCCGGTCTACGCGGTCTGGGGATCCCCGCAGGCTATGTCTCGGGCTTTCTGCGCACCGAGCCGCCTCCGGGTCAGCCACGGCTGGAAGGCGTGGATGCAATGCATGGCTGGGTCACGGCCTGGGTCGGGCCAGAGATGGGCTGGGTCGAATATGACCCGACCAATGCGCGTTGGGCAGGTGTTGACTATATCACTGTCGCCTGGGGGCGCGATTACGCTGATGCAGCCCCTGTGCGCGGTGCCCTGCGCACTTCGGGGGCGCAGAGAACCAGCCACGCCGTCGATGTCATCGCGCAGGACGGGTTTTAGAGTAGTTCACGAACAAGTTGAGCGCTCCGGGAAAACGAGACGTGCGGCAATGCGCGGAACAAGGCCGAAGGCCGCCGCGCATCGTCATGCCGAAGGCATGCGTCCCGCATGACGCCCTGCCCCGGCACGGCGCTGCGCGGCTCAGTATCCTTGGTCATCGGCGCGATGCCTCAAGCTGATCGTTGGGTACTCTAACGCTTGGGTTATCGTTCGGTCAGGCGCAGCTC
>SKSL01000282.1 GCA_007123015.1 Natronohydrobacter sp.
ACCTTGTTGATATGTCCACTGCGGGGGTCTGCCGTGTTGCCTGAGCATCCCGCTTCACCGCCTGGGCCCTGCCCTGCTGCATCGCAAGGCGATCCATCCCGGATACGCATCCTGATGGGCAGCTTCAACGGCGCCACGCATCTCACAGAACAACTGGACTCCTTTCTCGCGCAAGAGCACACAGTCTGGGACCTGTGGGTCAGTGATGACGGATCGACCGACCAGACGCGCGCCATCCTTGACGCTTTCAAACAAACCCATGGCGCGCAACACGAGATCCGCGTCATTGATGGCCCTCGGCGCGGAAGTGCGGCGAATTTTCTCGCCTTGCTCTGCCATCCTGATCTGCCGCCCGGCCCGGTCGCCTTGTCGGATCAGGATGATGTCTGGCTTCCGCACAAACTAAGCCGGGCGCTGCGCATGTTGCAGAGCGCAGGCCCGATCGCGCTTTACGGGGGGCAGAGCCTGCATGTCGATGCAAATCTGAAAGAAATCGGGCGCTCGCGGCTGGGCCATGCACGACCCTCATTCAGAAATGCGGTGACGCAAAATGTCATCAGCGGGCATAGCACTGTCATCTCTGCAGCGGCGCTAGAGATCGTGCGGCAAGCTGGCCCTCAGCCTGTGCCGCATCATGACTGGTGGCTTTACCAGCTTCTATCGGCGGCTGGCGCGGATGTGCTGGTCGATCCCCTCCCCGTCCTGATGTACCGCCAACACGGGTCAAACGTGATGGGCGCGCATCAGGGTCTTGGGGCTTGGCGGGCGCGTGCAGCACAGGTTCTGGGCCATGAATATGGCGATTGGATTTCCTGCAATCTGCAAAGCCTACGGCAGGTCGCGCATCTTCTGACACCAGAGAGTCGCGCAATTCTCGAAGATCTCATCAAGTGCCCAAGACCCGCGCATCAGGAGAAGGCGCGTTTCACAAAAGCGGCGCGCCGCGCCTTTGCCATGAGCCGACATGGCATAGCGCGCCAGTCACGCCTGCAGACGCTGGTATTTTATACAGCATCCCTGCTGGGGCGGGTCTGACTGTACAAACTTTCAGATGTTGTGCGCCAAGACAGAACATCTCGGCGCGCTCATGGCAAACAAGGGTCAGTTACGACAGATTGAAGCGCAGGCGGCTCATATCTTGCAGCCGTGTATCCGTGAAGGTGATGCGCTGGCCCATGTGATCGAACACGACATCTGGTCCAGCCTGTGTCATGCGCGCCAAGGCATCGCCCGGGTTGACGAACCCAAATCCGCTCAGTTGCAATTCATCCCACGGGTCAAGACCGTGGATGACATCATCACCCCCCTGTCCACGACGGAATATGAACGTATCCGCCCCCATGCCGCCATTCATCGTGTCATTTCCCGGTCCGCCTTCGATCACATCATTCCAATTCGGCTGCGCCAAGCGCATGAATTGATCAAGGCGTGGATTGCTTTCGCGAATGAACTCCTGGCTGTTGGCAAAACCGAGCGCGACCTGTGCCCGGATCTGTGCCCGGATCTGCTCCTCGGTCCGTTCCTGGGTTGGCTCCTCTGCAACCTCCATACGTGCAAGCCAGGCGTCGATCTCAGCATCGGACGCTGAACGGCCCAGCACATTCTGATAGAGAAGCGACACAAAGCCCGCATCGTCCAGCGCACCGTAGACATTCATGAATTCACGAGAGCCTGTGAAACTGGCCGCAACTTGTTCCAGCGTGATCCTGCCTTCGGTTATCCCGTCAAACCAGGCTTGGAACCCACCGTAATCGGCACCACGACCAAGGATCGCCTCGTATAAGCGATAGACCTGACCGGCGGTCTGGGTTTCAAAAGCGCCATACCCAGTGACACTGGTCATGTCGCCGTCGAAGATGATCCGATCACCCGGACCACCACGCAGGACATCGGACTGCATGGAAGTGCCGATGATTACATCTTCGGTTGACCATGCAGGTGTAGCGCGTTCGGCGATGATGCCGAAGGATGTGGCCAGATTGGTAAATTCGCGGCTGCCGATGAAGCCGTCGAGCACGGACATCCGTTCAACCCCGGATTCAAGTTGCGCGACCCATGCGTCGAGCCCTGCGTCAGGCGCGCGGCCGAAAAACGCACGATATAGTGTTGCGACGAATTCCGTATCAGTTGTGTTGCGATTGACGAATTCTGCACTGCCAACGAAGCCGCGTGCCACATCCGCCCCTGCCAGACGACCTGTATGCAGGGCATCCGTCCAGCCATTGTTGCCAGCAGGATCTGCTTCACGCCCAAGAATGGTGCTGTAGAACCGTTCCACAAACGCCTGAATATTGTGCAGAGATTGCACTTCCTGATATGCAGCGGTCCGACCGGGCGTCCCGACAATTTCTAGCGGGTTCTCAAATCGGAAGACAATGGCCTGGTCTTGGCTTTCTGTTGTCCCGCCAGAGATCAGGTCGATCCTGCCATCCCCATCGATGTCGCGCGCGATGGGGCTACCCGCATAGGTGTTGAACACGCGCTCGGCCCGGTCGAGATTGGTGATCTGATTGCCGTCTGCATCCAGGATCACCATCTGAGACCCGATCGACACCAAAATCTCTAGTCGGCCATCACCATTTAGATCGACCGCGATCGGCGCGCGCGCGATGGGAAGCCCTTTGTCTGTGTCGGTATCATCGACGAAAGGCAAACCGTCATCATCCAATTCGCCGTTCAGAGTGAAAGGTCGCGCTTGTGTTGCAAACAGTGGCGTTCCCGCGGCTGTCCAGGCATGGACGTAGCCTTCTAACGTGACGGCGACGATTTCGGGTTGGCCATCCCCGTTGATGTCCGCGATCAGAGGGGATGCAAGCGTGCGACCGATTGTATCGAGCGTCACGCGCAGCGTGCCGTCCGCGTTCCAGACGCGAATGAACTGACCACGCTCATCCTGAAAGAAATTGCCCGTGCCGACCACGATCTCCGGTCGGCCGCTGCGATCAAGGTCGACGATCTGCGGGCTGCTCCAGAGGCCCTGCTCTTCAAAACGCCCGCGGAAATCGGGATGGGTCGTTTCCTGGACCTGCTGGTCCCATCCCGGCACATTATGCACGCCGTAATTGGACAGGATATGCAGGATACCCCCCTGCTCGGTCAGACCCGCAGCGGGGTTATCGGTAACATCGGCTGGGACGACCAGCTCGAACACGCCATTGCCAGTCAGATCGGCCACTGCAGGAGTGGCCGCCGCCGTGTCGTGCAAGTCGACTTCACGCTCAAGCCGTCCAGTACGCCCGTCAAGTATATACAGATAATGATCCCAGGATGTGAAAATCACCTCCGGGCGGCCGTCACCGTCAATGTCAAAGACGCGCGGTGCACCATGGACGCCATCGGGGCGCCCATCCGGCAATTCGATACCATCTTCATTTGGTCCACCGAAACTGTCGCGGGTCACATGCCGCCACAGGATAGTGCCGTCGGAATCGAGCGCATAGAGCGCGCCCAAATCACCCGGCTGACCCGCGATTTCGGGATCATAATTGTCCGCACCTGTGCCAACAAGAATATTGATCCGACCGTCGCCTGTCACATCGGCAAAAACTGGCGGCGATGTGACAGAGCTTGTCTGGTAAGTTAAACCAGTCTGAGAGTCCGGGCCATCAAAAGCCGGGAACGTCTGCTCCCACAGGATTGTGCCATCGTGATTGAGCGCAATCAGACCGGCTGGCCTGATCTCGTTCTTGTCTTCATCCAGAGCTTTCGCAGTCGGGACAAAAATTTCATGGAAGCCGTTATTGTTGATGTCGAATGTCGTCAGCGAGGCCGCGCGGATCGGACCGTAATCCAGTGTCACCGACCAGGTGTTCACCGGCAGTTCAAGATCGAGCGTGTAGTTCAGGAAATAGCCGTTCGGCGCGCCCTCTTCATAGGGCGCCCAGTAAACCTTGAGGTAATAGACACCCGTCGCAGGCGCGAGGAAGCTGATTTCTTCGGCTTCGGGCCCCTCGACGAAGTTCATGCGAATGGATTCGCCGGCTTCGTTGACCAGCTCCATATTCAGGTCGAGCGCTTCCTGGGTATCAGTCTCGAATGGCGTCATGAGCGCTGTGACTTGCCCGGGACCCGTCTCGAAACGGAACCAGTCGACGCCGACACCGCTGCGGGTGATCTGTCCTGCGTCTATCGGCAATGCGTTCGCACGGGTTTCATTGCCGTCTGGCGCAACTGGCACAGGAAGTTCGAGGGAAAGCTCGTAATTGAGCGGAAATCCTTCTGGTGCCGCGTCATTGCCGAACATTGCCGGAGAAATCTGGACAAAGAACGTGCCGCCGAACCCTGCGAGATAGGTAAAGCTCTTTGTGCCTGTCCCAGTATCGCTGCCAGAGCGCAAAGGCTCGCCCTCTGGATCGAAGAGGACAATGTTCAGATCCTGGACAGGAACGTCGTCACCTGCGAGCGGCCTCATCGACAATTTGATGTCGCCCGAAGGGCTGTCGAATCGAAACCAGTCCTGCCCGGTGCCCGAGATGACCTGCGACCCTTCGGTCAGCGGTGTCGCGGTGTCCATGCTGTCATTGCCATCGGGCTCAAGCGCCGTCGGCAGGCGTATGTCGAGATCGTAATTAAGGATCAGGTCCGCAGGGGCATCGTCACCGAATTGCGCGTCCAGGACTTTCAGGAAATAGGGGCCCGGAACTGGCGCGAAGTAATTGATGCTCTCGCTGAATGACGAACTGGTGCTGGACGCAACTGCGACCCCGGCTGAGTTGTATAGCTCTATATTCAGGTTG
>SKSL01000093.1 GCA_007123015.1 Natronohydrobacter sp.
AATGCCTGCCAAAAGCGGGCGTAGAACAATGCCGAACCCGAAGGACACAAGCGCCCAGATCACCATGCAGATGGTGATGATGCGCACATTGGCCTTCCAGTAGGCGTCTGTCGATAAGTCTGACATGTGACGTCTCCCAGTTTCCTCCTGTGTCACCCCGGTTTTGGGGCGACTTCCTCTCCTTCACACCCGCGACGCAAACCGGGGGTGCTTGCAGCCCCGCGATGCGCGGGGACTGCATTCGGGCACCGGCTGGTGCCAAACCGGTTGCCCGGAACTTAAGCGGTCACTTGTGTGACAATCGCAGCCAGATCTGCCGCCACGCGGTCGATCTCGCCCATGGCATCGACGCGGCTAAGCACGCCCTTGCCTTCATAATAGCTGATCAGCGGCGCTGTCTGCGCGTGATAGGATTCCAACCGCGCGCTGACCGTTTCCGCATTGTCATCTGCGCGGCGCTTGAACTCGGTGCTGCCGCATTTGTCGCAGACACCGGCCACGGCAGGCTGTTTGAAGCTGTCATGGTAACCTTCACCGCAATTGGCGCAGGTGTAGCGGCCCGAGACACGCTCGACCATCGCCGCGTCATCCACGTCAAGCGAGATGGCCGAGCCGATGCTCTGGCCCTGAGCTTCGAGAAGCTCGTCAAGCGCTTCTGCCTGACCGGCTGTCCGGGGAAATCCGTCCAGAATGACACCCCTGGAAGTATCAGGCTCTGCCATCCGGTCTTTCAGGATCGCCAGCACGATTTCGTCGCTGACCAGACCGCCTGCAGACATCACGGCCTGCGCTTCCTTTCCAGCCTCTGTGCCCGCAGCCACAGCTGCGCGCAGAAGATCGCCGGTTGAGAGTTGCACAAGACCGAATTTTTCTTCGAGCATACGCGCTTGCGTGCCTTTGCCTGCCCCCGGAGGGCCAAGCAGGATCAGAACAGCAGATTTTGTCATTGTCTCAGTCATCCTGCTCACGCCCGGTTCATGCGATTTTCGATCAGGTCATCGACCACAGCCGGTTCGGCCAGTGTCGATGTATCCCCCAAGGCGCCATAGTCATTCTCGGCAATCTTGCGCAGGATACGGCGCATGATCTTGCCCGAGCGCGTTTTCGGCAGGCCCGGTGACCACTGGATCAGATCAGGGCTGGCAATCGGCCCGATTTCCTGACGCACCCATTTCACCAGCTCCTTGCGCAGCTCATCCGTAGGCTCGACGCCGTTCATCAGCGTGACATAGGCGTAAATGCCCTGCCCCTTGATGTCATGCGGATAGCCCACAACGGCAGCTTCAGCGACCGATTCATGCGCCACAAGCGCCGATTCGACCTCTGCTGTGCCCATACGGTGGCCTGATACGTTGATCACGTCATCAACGCGCCCCGTGATCCAGTAATAGCCGTCTTCATCGCGGCGACAGCCATCGCCCGTGAAGTAGTAATTCTTGTACTGGCTGAAATAGGCTTCCTCAAACCGCGCATGATCGCCCCAGAGTGTGCGCATCTGCCCTGGCCAGCTGTCTTTCATGCACAAAACGCCCTCGGCCTTGGTATCAGACTGCACTTCGGCTGTAGCCGGGTCCAGCACGACAGGCTGTACCCCGAAGAAAGGCTTAGTGGCCGAACCGGGTTTCGCCGGGATCGCGCCGGGCAGCGCCGTGATCAGATGCCCGCCAGTTTCCGTCTGCCAGAACGTGTCGACAATGGGACATTTGCCCTTGCCGACATGGGTATTGTACCAGTTCCAGGCTTCCGGGTTGATCGGTTCACCGACCGAGCCCAGCAATCTCAGCGAGGACAGGTCGTGCTTTTCGACCCATTCGGACCCCTGCCCCATCAGCGCGCGGATCGCCGTGGGTGCCGTGTAGAACTGGTTGACCTTGTGCTTGGCGCAGACTTCCCAGAAGCGGCCTGCATCCGGATAGGTCGGCACGCCTTCGAACATGATCGTCGTCGCGCCATTCGCAAGCGGGCCATAGATGATGTAGCTGTGACCTGTCACCCAACCCACATCGGCCGTACACCAGAAGATGTCGCCATCATGGTAGTCGAATGTGTATTGCTGCGTCATCGACGCATAAACCAGATACCCACCCGAGCTATGCACAACCCCCTTCGGCTTGCCGGTCGACCCCGATGTATAGAGAATAAATAACGGATCTTCGGCACCCACCTCAGTATAGGGGCAATAGGGCGCAGCCTCGGCCATCTCGGCCCGCAGGTCGATGTCGCGACCATCGACCCAAGTCGTCTGATCCCCCGTGTGCTTGACGACCAGACACTTCACGCTGTCGTCGCAATTCCGGAGAGCCTTGTCCGCATTCGTTTTCAAAGGAGTACGACGACCACCGCGCGGTGCAGTGTCCGCCACGATGACGGCTTTGGCCTCCGAGCCATTGATCCGGTCCGCAAGCGCATCCGGCGAAAAGCCTGCAAAGACAATCGAATGGATCGCACCAATCCGCGCACAAGCCAGCATTGCATAGGCCGCTTCCGGGATCATGGGCAGATAGATCACCACACGGTCGCCCTTGGAAATGCCATGTGCTTTCAGCACATTCGCCATGCGCGAGGTCTGCTCCAGCAACTGCTTGTAGCTGATATGCTGCGCAGGGGTCGCAGGATCATCGGGTTCCCAGATGATCGCTGTCTGATCACCACGGGTCACAATATGCCGGTCGATGCAATTCGCAGAGACATTCAGCGTCCCGTCCGAGAACCATTCGATGCTGACATTGCCTGGCGCGAATGTCGTGTCTTTGACTTTGGTGAAAGGCTTGATCCAGTCAATTCTTTTGCCATGCTCGGCCCAGAAGCTCTCTGGATCAGCGACGGAAGCGGCGTACATCGCATCATAGCTCGCGGCGTCAACATGCGCCTTGGCAACAAAATCATCAGATGCTGGATACAGATCGGTCATAGACACTCCTCCGGTTACGGGAGCATCCGTGAAGCCCCCCAAAATTTGCGACACCAGTTACGCGGCGTCATACATCCCCGAGTGGCTTCTAACACAGCCGTCAAAAGTTGTGTAACTTTTTTTATAATATGGATTTTCCTGTAAATTAGTTCACACCACGGCTGTAAATTCTGTCGAAAAGTTTTCGCTGCAGTGCAGAGCGCGAATAAAATCAGGGGGTTTTGACAACTTCAACTGTCCGCCGAAGATGACAGACCGTGCGAAACTGGCAGATTTACGCTCAATCTTGGCAGCGCAAACATGCTGCGAAACTTTCATAAACCCAAAGCCCGGTTTTAGGACAGATACTGATTCGGCGCAGCCTGCCAGCAGCGGGCAGGCTGAAATGCTTGCAAAGCACGGGCGCAGCAGGCACCTTGTCGCCGATCTTTCTTAATATGCACCGCGATGTCAGCTGCCCCGCAACACAGCCAAAGTAAACGCGCCCGCGACAAGGCTGCGCTCGACGCCTATCTGCAGGAATTGTTCCGCAAGATCGAGGCACAGGACCTGCCCGACCTGCCGAGCGTGCTGATCAGCGGCACCTTGCGCTGTGGCAAGACCAAGGTCTCTCGCAAACTGGCACGGCGCCTTGGCCATTGCCGTCTGGCCACGGACGAGATCCGCAACGCGACCTATCTGCACTGCCCGAAAGCAGAGAAGCGGCGCATCGCGAAATATGTCTATCGACGGATCCTGCTGCAGTTCCCGCGCGGTGTGTTGCTTGATGGCACGGCTGCTCTGGACCCACCGCGCCGCTTGCCCATCTGGGCCAAGGCGCGCGGAATTGGGTTCTTTGCCATCGGCTATGCCTTTGACCGCCCGGACGACAAAGAGCGCGACCTGCTTGCCTATCGCCGGGCGCATCCGTGTTGGACCACGCGCAACATGTCCGACACGGATATGCACGATCTGGCCGAACGGGTGATCCGCCAGAGCAAAGGTATCCGAGCTTATTGCCGCGCCCATGACCTGCCGTATTTCGATCTCGACTCGGCGCGCTTCGCGCCCGAGCGCGACAGGATCGTTGCCGAAATTGCGCAAAGCCTTTCCATTGAAACGAAAAGCGCGCCCTCAACGACGAGGGCGCGCCCTTGCTTCTAAGACAAGGCCAATGTCACAGCGGACGGTCAACCCGCACAGTCACCAATGCCCGGCCACGCACGGATTGTGACCAACGCAACCGGACCTGATCCCCATTCGGACCCTGCTGGACCTGCGCATAAGGCATTTCATAGCGGACGGCGTCCGACTCATTTCGCGCGGGCCCCTCCATCACCACCGAAGAGACTGTCCGTGCAAATCCGCCGAAAGGCAGCTTCGCACCCGTCCCGATCAGCCAGTTATTCGCAGTGCTGTTCTGGTCATGGATGATCACAGTCGGACTCTCGACTGGAAAATCGACACCATTGAAGGCGTTATTGGTAAATGTGACATTGCGGAAACGGTTGTAATTCAACCCGGCATAGGTCGTATCAACCCTATCCACCTTTTCGATCCGGGCGCCCGATGTGCGGAAAATATTCCCGCTGACATTCAGCCCTTGCAGGAAATGACCTGGCCCATGGGGCTTGATGACAACAAAACTGAACCAGGGCGCAACACCGATAGCATAGAAAACATTGCCCTTTACGCTCAACCCGCCAAAGGAAAAGGCGCTGTCATGGGCGGGGTTCGAGTCATACTCATTTGACAGCTCCAGAAAGCAGTTATCGACATAGTTGCCGACGAAACTGCTCTTGCTGTTGCGCTCTGCAAGGATAAGCCCGGCCTGGCGGATGCCTTGGGCTTGACCATCGCCCTGAAAGAAGTGATTGCCTGCGATCAGATGCCCTGTGCCTGCCATCACACCAAAATGAGCCCAGAGCACAGCGCGGTTGTTGCGGATCTTCGCGTCATTGCCGTTCACATTGAAAGCGATGACTGTACGATCCTGCGAATTGAAGGGCTGCTGCGAACTCTCGAATTGACAGGATTCGATCCACATCCCCTGACAGCCGCGCCCGATTGACGTGATCCCGCGATCCTGCGGGCGATCAATTTCGCAATTCTTGAACCGGAAAATGCGACCGCCTTCCGGCAGCATGACAGCGGAGCATCGCCCTCGGCAGCGCAGATCGACATTCTGCATCTCGAAATTGCGCAGCGTCGAGAAACCCGAGAAATCGAGCAGATACTGATAGCGCTCGAATGTATAATTCTGGGTTCCAGAACCACCATGCAGGGGCTGACTGAGGGTGACCCGATTGTTCGACGTGCTTCGGCTGCGCACATAGACCTCGCGTCCGACACCGACACCCGAGACACGCGCGCCCACGGGAACGCCCGCGATATTGGCGATCCCGTCCAGACGCAGCGCATTCGCGACATTGTAAGTCGCACTCCGCGTCACTGTGATCGTGTTCCAGGCAGGCGTGTCTGCGGCATCAAGTTGACCATTCGCCAGTACACGCCGCGACGAGATATTGTCGAACCCGACCAGCGCGCGCACATCCACTGGGGCGCTCAGGATCACGCGGCAGCCCATCAGATCAAATCGCAAGTGCTGCGAGGAATGAAACAGCGCCTGCAGACCTTTGCGAAACGCCACTTCGTCATTGCCGAAAGCCGCCTGATAGCTGGGAAAGTCGAAATCTTCATGCAGGATCAGGACTGCGCTCTCAGGCATGCTCAGCGTGCCGCGAAAGGTCACGGGTCTGGTGATCGTCAGATCAGAGCCGATCAGATACCTGCCCTCGGGCACCAGCAAGCGGCGTGTCCCGGCTGCAGCAAGTGCGGCCACGAAAGCCGGGCGGTCATCTGTGCTGCCATTGCCCAGAGCACCGAAATCGCGCACGTCGACCACGCCCAGCAATGCGCTGGCGTAAAAGCTGGTCACATCTTCGATGATCACATCATCGACACGCACCACGCCACCAGTCGGCCCTGTCAGGTCGATCCCGAAATGGGCAATCGCCACATTCAGCGGCCAGACCATATCGACGCCCGGACGCGCACCAGTCCCCACAATCGCCGAGACTTCGACAATCGAGCCGTAGCTCGTCAGGCTGGTCACCGGGCCGCTGGTGGTGATGCCTGTGACCTGATTGCCAGAGGCCGTGCCTGCCCAGGCCGCGATGGCCACATTCGGCAAAACACCGCTGATCGCCTTGATTCGCGCGCGGATCCGCAGGTAGCTGCCCGGCAGGATCGGCACCTCGCCCATCCAGCGCAGCCGCGTCGTGCCAGAGACCTTCTGGATCTCCAGGCAGCTGCCAAAATCAGGATCGGTCGGCACGAAAGCCGCGAAGCCGGCGCTGTCATAGGTCGGCGTGCCCGGACGGCCGGTCGTTTGCGACCATTGATCGAGCCCCGCAGAAAAAGGCGGCGGCATGATCGCCAGCCCCTGAGTAACGGCCATGTTCATGAAGGAAACCCTCTTGTCGTTCGATCTGTTCTTTACGAGGCATCGCGCGTGGCAAGCGGCGCAGGTCCCCGGATCGAAGAAGGTTTATCAAGCCGCCATTAACCCCGGCTAAGGTCAGCGCGCGCTGGTCTCAGGCCCCGACTTCGGGTGCGCGCAGGATCTGTACTCCGTTGATCAGCCAGCCTTCTGACGATTCGACCATGGCATAGGCCAGAAAATGCACGCGGCCCCTCGCATCGCGCACCATGACGCGCTGAATCACATGCGGGCCGATCTCTTGTTGCTCAAGCATCTGCACATCAGCAGGACGGTGCACCATCGGGTAGCCATTCCGCACCATCTGGCCGAAGCGTTCCGGCGATCCGAACAGGCGCTTTATATTGGGGCTCGCATAGCTGAAAGCTGTCTCGAAATCATCTTCCAGAAAGGCACTGATCTGGTCCGAAATCACGTTCTGGATCGGATCGGCCTGAACAGAAACAGGCGCAAGAAGAAAAAGGCTCAGAGCAAGGCGGCGAATAACAGCGAACATTATTGGACCCTCCATAGGTGTGATACCCGGAACAGGGTGCCACGGATCACTTTTCATTGCTGCATTGCTCTTGATCCGGTCAGAATATAAACTTCGCGAATGAAATTGTCTGCTCGGCTCACGGATCGCTCTGCAAAAGCCGCGCTTTGCCGCGTCCTTGATGAACGCGCCAGCATGGCCTGCACAGAGCTTTCCAACTACGGGGCCAATGCCGATTTGCGAACTTTGCGCAAGCGGGTCAAGGAGTTGCGCGGATTGCTGCGTCTGACGCGCTCTGGCCTTGCCGACGCAAAAGCGCTCGACATGCAGTTGCGGGATGCAGCGCAGGGCCTGAGCCAGACGCGCGATCTGGACGTGATGCTCGACTCGCTCGACACGTTGACCGCCGGGCTGCGCGCACCTGCCAGATTTGCCGAGTTGCGCCGCATTCTGCTTGACGCGCGCGCCGCGCAACCCGCGTCGGATCTTGTGTCAGCACAAAAGGCCTATCGCGCAACAATCGCAGCATTGCAGCAACGCGTGACGACGCTGTCGTTGACAGAGAAAGCATCGGTGCTGATCTGGCGCAATGCGCAGATCAGTTATCGCAGGGTCCAGCGCGATCATCTGCGCGCAAGACAAGCGCGTCGCAACGGCCTTGATGCAGAGCCATTTCATGAATGGCGCAAAGGGATCAAGCGGCACTGGTACCAGGCGCGTTTTCTGGCCGCGATGAAGCCCGGAAAGATGAAGACGCATATTTCGCGCATTGATCATCTGGGCAAGACGCTAGGGGCGCATAATGATCTTGACGTGATGATGGGTTTTCTCGACGCGACACCCGACCTGTCTGCGCAAGATGCCGAAGCCCGCGACATTCTGCGCCGCCATGTCCTGTCGCGCCGAATGACTCTCGCGCGCGACGCCTTGCACCACGCAGAGACAGCCCTGGCACCCTCTCCGGAGGACTTGATCGAACAATGGCAATGCTGGTGGCATCACTGGCGCGCACAACGCAAATCCGTCTGACGCGCGGCCACCCCTATGGCATGATCCGTATCGGCGTTCCGTCGCGCACCATGGCATAGATATCTTCCATCTGGCGATCCGTCACTGCGATACATCCATCGGTCCAGTCGCCACGTGCCCCTTGAAACCGCGGGCCTTGGCCGTGAATGAAGATATCGCCGCCCGGATCCCGTCCATTCGCCTGCGCGCGCGCACGGTCTACCACATTGGGATAGCTGATCCCGATTGACAGGTGGAACGCCGAGTTCGGGTTGCGGCGATCAATGAAATAATCGCCTTCCGGCGTGCGCCGGTCGCCGCGATATTGTTTGTGCCCATTCGGATTGCCGCCAAGCTGCACGCGGAAGGTGCGCAGCCGCTGGTGATGATGATAGAGATACATCCGCCGGGCGGATTTGTTCACCACGATTTGTGTCACTTCCGGCCCGTTATAGGTTCGAAACTTGCTCGGTGTGCCGCAAGACGCCAGAATGCCGACCACTGCAAGGGCGACAAAAACGCGAAAAAATCTCATGCTGCTGCCTCTGGATTTTTTCACCAGACAATGGCGCATCGCTACGATTCTGCCAAGAGGGCATGATGACCCCAAGGCGCGATTATTCTGCAGCTTTGGTCTTGTCTTTCTCGGCTGCAGCGAGCCTTTCTTCGATAGCCGCCAGCCGTTTGAGCACTTCATCACGGTAATCCTCGGTCGCCTGATTGCTCTCGGCGGCATGCGCGTCCTGCATCGAATTGACGATCAGACCGACCAGCAAGTTCACCACTGCGAAGGTCGTGACCATGATGAAAGGCACGAAGAAGGCCCAGGCAAACGGATAGACCTCCATCACTGGGCGGACGATGCCCATGGACCACGATTCCAGCGTCATGATCTGAAACAGCGAATAGGCCGAATTGCCCAGATCGCCGAACCAGTCAGGGAAGCTTTCGGCAAACAGCTTGGTGGCCATCACCGCGCCAATATAGAACAGCATGCCCATCAGCAGGAACACCGACCCCATGCCCGGCAACGCCTTGATGAACCCCTCGACCACCCGGCGCAGATTGGGGCTGACTGAGACCACGCGCAGCAATCGCAGGATCCGCAGCGCGCGCAAGACCGAAAAGGTCTGCGCCCCCGGCATGAGCGAGATGCCCACGATCAGGAAGTCGAAGATATTCCAGCCCGAGCGCCAGAATTGCCCACGCTGGGCGTGGAATTTCAACACCAGCTCGACAACGAAGATCGAAAGGCAGAGCGTATCCAGCCCGATGATCAGCGGTCCCGCCACCCCCATCAAGGTGGCCGATGTCTCCATGCCCAAGAGCACCGCGTTGAACAGGATCACCACGATGATGCCATTGCGCACCCAAGGCTTGTCCAGAAAGGCGGCAGTCTTCTCGCGGCTGAGCATGGTCATTCCCTCATAAACTGGCTGACCTGCGCGATATGCTATCTTGTGAACTGTGCTGCAAGCTCGACATGCGGCGAGAAGCGGAATTGATCGACCATCTGCACCCAGTCCAGCCGAAAACCGCCTGCGATGAGCGTTTTCGCATCACGCGCGAAGGTGACCGGATTGCAGGACACAGCCGCGATCCGCTTGACCTTCGATGCCGCGAGTGCCGCACTCTGCGCTTCAGCGCCCGCGCGCGGCGGGTCGATGACAGCGGCGTCAAACCGGGCAAGGTCTTCGGGCAAAAGCGGATTGCGGAACAGGTCGCGGACCTCATGGCGGATGCGTTTCAGACCCTGCGCGTCGCGCCAGCCCTGATCGAGCGCGGCCAGCATCGCAGGGTCGCTTTCGACCGCGTGGACTTCGGCCACTTGCGCCAGGGGCAGCGCAAACGTGCCGCACCCGGCAAAAAGATCAACACTCTGCGCAGCCCCGCCGACAGCTTCAGCGACCGCCGCCTGCAATGCGACTTCAGCCTCTTTCGTCGCTTGCAAAAACGCCCCCGGCGGAGGCACGACTTGCGCAGGCCCGATCTGGTGCACAGGCGGACGCGCTTGCGCGATCACCTCTTGCCCCCATGTCAGACGCGCCAGCCCGGACTGGCCAGCCCATTGCCCGAGCGCCGCGCGCAAGGCCCCGTCCAGCGCCTTTCCCCCCGTCACGGCCAGATCCAGACCTGCATCCGAGCGCGTCAGGGCCAGACCAAGCACAGATTTGCGTGACCCGAATTGCGCTGTCAGATTTTCCAGAAGCGGCAGGGCGGCGATCAGGTCCGGATGCAGGATCAGGCAGTCCGGCACAGCCGTCAGCACATCCGAGCCGCGTGCATGAAAGCCTACCAGCGCGCCCTTTTTCAGCTTGCGCCCTGCAAAGCCCGCGCGTCTGCGTGTGTGCAGCCCCGATATATGCGCCGGACGGAATGTCGCTTCGATCCCATGCGCGGCCAGCGCCTGCCGGATCACACTCTCTTTCCAGTCGCGCACAAAATCCGGCCGGGCATGCTGCAACGCACAGCCCCCGCACATGCGGTAATGGTTGCACGGTGGCTTCACCCGCAGCATAGAGGGCGTGATGATCCGCGGTGCGGCCATCCGACCATCGACCACTTCGCCTGCGACGGTTTCACCCGGCAAACTACGCGGGGCATAGACTGGCCCCTCGGCAATCCCGTCGCCATGATGGCCCAGACGCGCAATCGTGATCTGCATCACGCAAGACCACGTCCGAAAAGTGCCGTGTCAGTCATGCTGCATCCGAATCAAACCCCAGAAACCCGCCGGATTGCCGCGCCCAGAACCGAGCATAGGTCCCCCCGCGCGCGAGCAATTCGTCATGTGTGCCCTGCTCGATGATATGGCCCGCGTCGAGCACGATGATCCGGTCAAGCTGCGCAATCGTCGACAGCCTGTGCGCAATCGCCAGCACTGTCTTGCCCGCCATCAGCGGCTCCAGCGCGGCCTGAACGGCGGCCTCAACCTCGGAATCCAGGGCGGATGTGGCCTCGTCCAGCACAAGGATCGGGGCGTCTTTCAGAAACGCGCGCGCAAGGGCAATCCGCTGGCGCTGCCCCCCGGACAACCGCACACCACGCTCGCCCAGATGGGCCTCATAGCCGCGCCGCCCTTCGTGATCCTCCAATCCCATGATGAAATCATGCGCTTCAGCGGCGCGGGCGGCCGCTTCGACCTCGGCCCGGGTCGCGTCTGGCCGCCCATAGCGGATATTCTCATAGGCTGAGCGATTGAACATCGCGGTTTCCTGTGTGACCATCGCAATATTGCGCCGCAAACTCTCCTGCGTCACATCGCGGACATCTTCAGCGTCCAGAGTGATCCGGCCGCCCTCGACATCGTAAAGCCGCAGCAGCAGCGCCACGAGGGTCGATTTGCCCGCGCCAGAAGCCCCGACGATCCCGATTTTCTCACCTGCGGCAATATTCAAGTTTAGCCCCTCTACCCCGCCGGATTGACGACCATAGGCGAAATCGACGGCCTCGAAACGGATCGCGCCATTCACACGGCCCAGATCGCGCGCATTTTCCGCGTCTTGCAGATTGGCGGGTTTGGTCAGGGTCTTCATGCCATCTTCGACTTCACCCAGATTGCCATAAATCGCCATCAGCACGAAACTGACCCAGCCGGTCATCTGGGCAATCCGGATCGCAACTGCCCCGGCGGCCGCAATCGCCCCTGGTGTCGCCTGCCCAAGCGTCCAAAGCCACAACGTGCCCCCGATCAACACCACAGGCAAGACACCCGCACAGAGCATCAACCAGAATCGGAATGCGGCCTGAACTGCGCCAAATTCAACAGCACGGTCGCGAAAGATACCCATTGCATTCAACGCTGCGCGATCTTCGAAGGCAGCATGGGCGAAGAGCTTCACAGTCTTGATATTGGTAATCGTATCAACAACTTGTCCACTCACCTGCGCCCGGGCACCGGCACGCGCGCGCGATGTGCTGCGCACCTGCGGAAGAAAGTATCGGATCAGGCCAAGGTAGAAGACCAGCCAGATTGCCAGAGCAAGGGCAATGCGGCTGTCGATTGTCAGCAGCAGCACGACCGAGCCGATGATCGAGGCCATCGCAAAAGCCATGGTGTTGATCGTTTCATTGGCCACATCGGTCAGGGCTCGGGCCGTCTGCACCTGTTTCTGGGCGATCCGGCCTGCGAAATCATTATCGAAGAATGTCACTGGCTGGCCGAGCGTCCAGCGATTGAGCCGCGACTGCACCAGAACAAAGACATTGGGCTGGACCACAATCGTATTTGCCGCCGAAGACAGGCCAAAGGCCATTGGACGCAGCACCACGAAAAACAGCACGAACCCGATCACCAGCCACAGATGTTGCGCGAAAAATGCCTCCGCCCCTGTCTCGACTGCAGCATCGATGATCAACCCCAGCAGCAAGGCGGATATGACCTCTGTTGTGCCGACAATGGCCGAGATCACCGCCGCGACCAGCAAGACAGGCCATGCTCCGTGAACAGACCAGAAAATGAAGGCCCACAGAGTTTGCGGCGGGGCCGTGGGGGCAGGCTCGAACGCATTGATCAGCCCAGCCAATCGCGCCACGAGACCTGTTTCCAGGCGGCTTTCGGGATGCTCAGTCTGGTGAATGTCGGTCAAAACAGCTCCGATACCTCTGCAGTGTGTCTGGAGGATATATCTCTTTTCTGACTGACATAAAGCAACGTCACGCCGGATGATCGCTGAACAGGTGGTTCTGCAGCCTGCGAACGATCCAGCCATGACGTGTCGACACGCCATGATATCGTGTTCGCAATTGTCCAACAGCCTCAACCGCTCTCAGCGACCAAGGCGCGCCCAGAGGATCATGTCTGTGACCCGGTGCGACAGACGCATTACCCCAGACAATACAGCAATTTCGATGCTGAGGACTGCAGCAGAGACCGCTCGACTGTTGCGCGTCGGCCCTTGCTTCTGCGCATCTGTTCGAGGGTGTCACTATCAACACTCCGTGTATGCTCATATGCAAACGACGCAACCCAACAACTTGGGATGTATCCACAGGGGAATCGCGTTTGGCCATGCTGAGCCTCGTTAACGAGCGAAACCGGAGAATTTGTAGTTCAGGACGACAAGAAACGTCGCTTTACTCACTGACCATTCTCCATCTGGGATTGAAAAATCCCAAACGAGATTGCCCTCGGATGTGTCCACAGGAGCCGGCGGACGAAAACGGTGACGCCACAAAACCCGACGTCAGCGCACCATGCATAAATCCCTTCAACTCAGCGATTATATTCCAGCAGTGCCCCTGACACGTCGTCGTCAAATTCTTCGCGCCCGGCCCATGCTGCCAATTCCCATTTGACTGCATCAAGACAGGCTGAGCCCTCGAGCCGCGCCAGTTTTGTAAGCGACTCGCGCAGCCCCTCCTGCCCGTATTCTTCGCCTGCATGATTGGTGCATTCGGTGATTCCGTCCGAATACAGGAACAAGCGATCGCCGGGTGACAGGCAGGTTTCAATTGTTTCATATTCGGCGTTCTGAATCAGGCCAATCGGCAACCCCCCATCCCCCAGGAATTCGACGCGACCGTCTGCGCGTTGCACTGCGGGGTGTGGATGGCCAGCCTGCACCATTTGCGCCAGTCCTGAATCAAGATCCAGATCGACATAGGCGATCGTGAGGTAGGTTTCGGTCTCCAGTTCATCCAGCATCAGATCGTTTATGCGACGGGCGACGACGTCGGGGCGCAAAGCGCGGGGCTGCCCGGTCGCAGGGTCCAGCTTGAGCGCAATATTCTGAGTATGGTCGCTGCCTGTAAAGAGCGCCGCAATACGCGCACCAAGCATGGCTGCCGCCACGCCATGGCCTGCAACATCAATCGAATAGATGCCAATACGTGCAGTATCGATTTCGAACGCCCCGACCATATCGCCCCCGACATGGCCAGATGATTGCAGCAGCAAGGATAATCGGCTGCCATTGAAATCGTGATCCCGGTTCCTGATGAGGAATTGCTGCAGGCGACGAGCTTCCAACAAGTCGCGATCAAGCGAATCGTAGAGCTTCTGTAACTCTGCAAATGCGGCTCTGAGCTCGGCATTCTGACGCTTGGCCAGCGCCTCGGATTTGCGCGCTGATTCGCGGGCCGCGTGCAATTCGGTGACATCGACCCGCAAGCTGACCCGTCCACCATCCGCTGTCTGACGCTCCACGATCTGCAGCACCTTGCCATCTGCCAGCCGCTGACGCTGTCGTCGTGCAGTGTGGGGCCTTGCCAACTGCTCCTGCAACCACTGTTCTTCGCGGCCCACAGCGCCACAAAACTGCCCCGACGCGATACCATGACGCAGGATATCCTCATAGCTGGCACCCTCAGTCATGGCCGAAGCCGTTTCCGGATAGAGTTTCCTGTAGCGACTATTGGCCAGCACAAGCCGATCATTGGCATCGAAATAAATGAAGCCATCGTCGAGCGCCTCGACCGCGGCGACCAATTGGCTTTGTGCCTTGCGCAGGTCGCGCTGCACGGCGAGAAGCCGCTCTCCGGCCGTGATCCGCGCGCGCAGCTCGGTCGACATGACTGGTTTTGCGAGGAAATCATCTGCGCCCACATCCAGTCCCTGAGCCACGGCACCCTTGTCATCCTTGGCTGTCAGCAAGATGAAATAGCTGTAGCGATCCTGCGACAGCGCCCGGAAATGACGGCAGAATTCAAGCCCGTCCATGCCCGGCATCATCCAGTCTGACAACACAAGATCGAAGTAATCGTTATGACAAAGATCGAGTGCTGCGACCCCCGAACTGGCTTCGGTCACATGATACCCCCATTGCTGAAGGTGGCGCGAGAAGATGATCCGTTGTGCGCGACTGTCATCGACGATCAACGCTCTTTTCTGCGCATCCGCCAAACAGGCGCTCTGAACTTGTCTTTCCTGCACAGATATCACCCAACTCACCACTCAGCTGCGCATGCAATGCTCAGGACCGATATGGCACCGGCGGTTTAATTTCTGGTAAACCGCTAAAAATTTTTCCAAATTCAGAGAGCAGGTAAGAGACGGTTAGACTTCAGATGCTAACAGGAAAATGACAACGCGGGTTGGAATGGTGAATGATTAACTGGAAACGTGTTTCTGAAATTTTCGAGGATTTCGGCGAAGACGGCTTCGCTGAAGTCACCGATCTTTTCGTACTGGAAGCTGAAGAAGCACTCGAACGGCTTGTTCAGGCAGAAACGCCCGAGCGGATGCGGGCAGAGTTTCATTTCCTCAAAGGGGCCGCACTGACGCTGGGCTTCGATGATATCGCGGAGATCTGTGCCACAGGAGAACAGCTTGCCGAAGCAGATCAGGATTGCCGGGCCGAAAAAAGTCAGGTTATCGAACAATTGCCCAGAACCTGCGCCGCCTTTCTGGAGCAGTGGCGGTCCCGGGTTGCAGTTGGTTCGGCAAAGTGAAAACAGGCGTTGAACAAAAACGCTCAGATGACGAAGCCTGCGATGACGTCATCATCGGTGATGTCGGTAAATGTGAAACCTGCTGCATGCATCCGGTCGAAAAGTGCCTTGAAATTACCCGGCTTGGATGTTTCGAGACCGATCAGGACAGTCCCGAAGTTTCGCGCCGTCTTCTTCAAATACTCGAACCGGGCAATATCATCCTCGGGGCCCAAGGTTTCCAGAAAATCGCGCAGGGCGCCCGGGCGTTGTGGCAGGCGCAGCATCAGATACTTCTTCGTCCCCTGATAGCGCATCGCCCGCTCCTTGACCTCTGGCAAGCGCTCGAAATCGAAATTGCCGCCAGATGTCAGGCATATCACCGTCTTTCCTGCGATCTCATCAGCCAAAAGCGGCAATACATCAACCGAAAGCGCGCCCGCAGGTTCAAGCACGATACCTTCCACATTCAGCATCTCGAGCATGGTGACGCAGATCCGGTTTTCCGGCGCGATCAGCACATGCCCGACTGCCGTGTCGCGCAACTGCGCAAAGGTCTGCCTTCCGATCCGCGC
>SKSL01000194.1 GCA_007123015.1 Natronohydrobacter sp.
ATTGCGGAACTTGGGTTTGGCACAGGTCTGAACCTGCTCGCGACGGCCCGGATCGCGACCGAGGGGTCCATCTTCTACACCAGCTTTGAGGCCTATCCGATGGCTCCGCAGGACATGGCGCGCGCCTTGGCGGGGTTTGCGGGGCTTGATGCTCTGGAACTGGTCGACATCTGGGCCTCTGGCGCGCGTCGCTTCCAGTTCAAGACGCTGCAAGTTGAAGTGATCACGGGCGATGCCCGCGAAACACTGCCGCGCTGGCCGGGCCGGGCGGATGCCTGGTATCTGGACGGGTTCTCGCCCGCGAAAAACCCGGAACTCTGGTCCGAGGCGCTGTTGGCGCAAGTGGGCGCGCATACGGCACCGGGCGGCAGTTTCGCGACCTATACGGCGGCCGGCCATGTGCGGCGCGCGCTGGCCGCGGCAGGGTTTGATGTCACCCGCGCGCCGGGCTTTGGCCGCAAACGCCATATGAGCTGCGGTCGCCTGCGATGACCCCGCAGAACACGACACTGGGCATCTGGCTGATGGTCGCCACGGCGCTGGTCTTTGCGCTGCAGGACGGGCTGTCGCGGCATCTGGCCGGGGAATATAATGTCTTCATGATCATCATGATCCGCTACTGGTTCTTCGCCAGTTTCGTGATCGTGGTCGCCGCGCGCAAGGCAGGCGGGATCCGGCAGGCCGCTGCAACCCGGCAACCGTTTCTGCAAGCCTTTCGGGGGGTTCTGCTGGCGCTGGAAGTCTGCGTGATGGTCTCGGCCTTTGTGGCGCTGGGGCTGGTCGAAAGCCACGCGGTCTTTGCGGCCTATCCGCTGCTGGTGGCCGCCCTCTCTGGCCCGATCTTGGGCGAAAAGGTCGGCTGGCGACGCTGGAGCGCGATCGCAATCGGCTTTATCGGGGTACTGATCATCCTGCAACCGGGCTTCGGCGTGTTCCAGCCTGCGGCCTTGCTGGCCTTGCTCGCAGCCTTCATGTTCGCGCTTTACGGTCTGCTCACGCGCTATGCTGCACGGCAGGACAGTTCCGCCGTCAGCTTTTTCTGGACCGGCACCACAGGCGCGCTGACCATGACGCTGATCGGCATCTGGTTCTGGGAGCCGATGGCGCAGGGGGATTGGGTCTGGATGGGGCTGCTCTGCGCGACAGCGGCCTTCAGTCATTTCCTGCTGATCCGCGCCTATGAGGTCGCCGAGGCCAGCGCCATCCAGCCTTTCGCCTATCTGCAACTGCCCTTTGCAGCGGCGCTGGGCGTGATCGTGTTCAATGAGGTGTTGCGCGTCAATGTCATCATCGGGTCCTGCGTGGTGGTCGCGGCTGGGCTGTTCACGCTCTGGCGCGCGCGGGTTGCGACAAGCTGACTGTGCGACGGAAGATGGCCAAGCCGGGTGGGCTTGGCCTAGAGTATCCAACGATCAGCTTGAGGCATCGCGCCGATGATCAAACAATCTGAGCCGCGCAGCGCCGTGACCTGGTGCGGCGATCCAACAGTCAGGCTAATTCAGTTTATGGTGAAAAGGTTCCTCCGACATTCAGGCTAAGCGCTGGTGGCAGCCAAATCGCCGTGCCGGGGCAGGGCGTCATGCGGGACGCATGCCTTCGGCATGACGATGCGCGGCGGCCTTCGGCCTTGACTCCGCGCATTGCCGCATTTCTTGAAGCTCCCGGAGCGCTCAACTCGTTCGTGAACTGCTCTAAGAGTTATGCGATTTCGGTACGTTACGCCGCCAAAGGGCGCGCCTCTTGCTGATCGGACACGAAGGCGTCATGCAGCGCGCGGATGCTGTCGGCCAGCGCGTCGCGCGGCACGAGGAATTGCACTTCGATCCGGCGCAGACCCTGCTGCGCGCCATGGACAGCGATTCCGGCCCCTTCTAGCGCTTGCAAACCGCGCAACAGGACTGACATTTCGCTCAGGTCTGACCCGATGACAGACACCAGCGCCAAACTGCGCGCTGTGACAGTCGCATTGGGATAGGTTTTCAGCACATCGGCTTCTGCGCGCTTGATCGCTTTCAAGGATCCCGACAGGTAATGCGTGATCGTGTTCGCATTCGAGTGTTTGGACACGATCCACAGCTTGTGCCGCGTCAACGCGTCAAGCGCGCAGGCGTCATAGCCTTTCAGCCCCACCATATCCGGCTCATAAAGCTCGAACGCCTGCACTTCCAGCCCGGTCACCATCTCGACCCGGCCAGCCGCGCCGCCCTCTGGTCCGATCAGCGTGCCGGGGTCATGGGGTTCAAACGCATTGGTCACGCGCAGCGGCACATCGGCCCGGCGCAGCACGCGGGCGGCGTTGGGGTGGATGGCTTCCATGCCCAGATTGGACAGCTGATCGGCCACATCATAGCTGGTGCGCCCGATCTTGACGGTGTTTTCCACGCCGACGATCTTCGGGTCCGCGCTGGACAGGTGGAATTCCTTGTGGATCAATGCCTCTCGCGCCCCTGTGCGCGCGGCGAGATGGGCGAAGACCACTTCCGAATAGCCACGGTCGTATTCGCGCATCAGCCCCTCGGTGCAATGCGCATAGCCGGTCACGATGGGCAATTCGGTCGTCAGATCGACATCCGCCATGGCCTGATCAAGCCGCTCGGCCAGATTCGGGTTCTCTGTGTCGCGCCAGCCGGACAGGTCGACGAAACGGGCGTTCACGTCGTGGCGCTGCAGCAGAAGGGTCAGCACGAAAGCTGAATGTGCCTCGCCCAGTCCGGACAGCAACTCGCGCACCGTGTGCATTTGCTGTGCGATGCGGAAATGACCGTAACTGCCCAGACGCTGCAGATCCATCAGACAGGCGCGCGCCCCTTCCATCCGGTCGCGCACGAAAGCATCGGCACGCTCGCGATCCGCAGATGTGGTCAGGATATCGGCATGGATCGCGCACATGCGCGCCGAAGTCTCGTGCAGACTATCTTGCCAGCCCGCACCGCTATCGTCGGATGCGAAGCGCGCATATACACCGGGCGAGCCGGTTTTCTTGTGTTCAAGCAACATATTGGTGATCCCGCCAAAGGCAGAGACCACGAAGATGCGGTTATATACCTCTTCAGCAGCACGGTTGCCCCGAAAAAGCGTGTCTACAAGCTCGGGCGCACGGCTCATGGACGTGCCGCCGATTTTCTCGACTGTATGGGTCATGTCATATCTCGCAGGTGGCTTTTCACCCCTGCCAGCCTTTGATCAGGAAGTTTCGAGTGCGTAAGAACCATCGGCCTGATGCACTTCGCGGCCTGTCACAGGCGGATTGAAGCAGCAGGCGAAGACGCATTCGGTGTCGCAGCGCAGCGTGTGCTTGTCGTGCTGGTCCAGCGCATACATCACGCCGGGGCGGATTTCATGCACTTCGCCCGTGGCCAGATCTTCGATGCTGCCCGTGCCAGAGATGCAATAGACGCTCTCGAAGTGGTTCTTGTAATGGAACGTGTGCTCGGACCCGGCGGCGATGGTGGTAATGTGGAAGGAAAACCCCATCCCGTCATCGGCGAGCAACATGCGCACCGATTCCCATTTCTGGTCCGAGACGCGTCGTTCCGTGGTCTTGGCTTTGTGAAAGTCGCGAATGATCATGTGCTGTTACTCCGCTGCGATCTTGGTGGTGGCCTGCGCCTGTACAGCAGCTTCCAGAATATCCAGCCCCTTGGCCAGTTGTTCCTGCGGAATGGTCAGCGGGGCCAGCACTTTCACGACTTCATCATGTGCGCCCGATGTCTCGATGATCAGCCCATGCGCGAAGCAGGTGGCGCAGACCGTCGCTGCCATATCGCCGCAGCCCAGATCAATGCCTTGCATCATCCCGCGCCCTTTGAGCGAGGCACCGGGGATATAGGTGGCGATCTCGCCCAGTCGGCGGGTCAGGAAGGCGGATTTCTCTTCCGTCGTGCGCTGGAACTGATCATCGGACCAGAATTTTTCAAGCGCCACACGCGCTGTGACAAAGGCGTGGTTGTTGCCGCGGAACGTTCCGTTATGTTCAGCCGGTTTCCAGATATCCAGATCGGGGCGGATCAGCAGTGCAGCCATCGGCAGGCCCATGCCCGAGAGTGATTTCGCAAGCGGGATCAGATCGGGTTTGATGCCCATATCCTCGAAGCTGAAGAACGGCCCAGTGCGGCCAATACCTGCCTGAATGTCATCCATGATCACCAGTGCACCGTGTTCGCGCGCCAGCGCCTCGATGCCCTGCAGGAACTCTTTAGACGCAGCGTTCAACCCGCCTTCGCCCTGCACAGGCTCGATCAGGAAAGCCGCAGGCGCGTCGATGCCGCTCGACGGGTTGTCGAGCATCGCGCGGATCATGGCCAGGCTGTCCACGCCGTCCAGCGCATTTTCATATGGCATCCGGACAACACCGCTCAGCGTGGTGCCAGCGCCAGCGCGCTTGCCTGCGTTGCCAGTTGCGGCGAGGGCGCCCATCGTCATGCCGTGAAAGCCGTTGGTGAACGCAATGATCGTATCGCGCCCGGTCGTTTTGCGCGCCAGTTTCATCGCGGCCTCGACTGCATTCGTGCCAGTGGGGCCAGTGAACATGACCTTATGCTCCATCCCGCGCGGGGCAAGGATCAGGCGCTCGAATGTTTCCAGGAATGCGGTCTTGGCGCTGGTATGCATGTCCAGACCGTGGGTCACCCCATCCGCCTGCAGATGCGCGATCAATGCCGCTTTCATGTCGGGGTCGTTATGACCGTAATTCAGCGACGAACAGCCAGC
>SKSL01000008.1 GCA_007123015.1 Natronohydrobacter sp.
GTCAATGCCGTGGAATATGGCGCGCGCTTCATCCTGAAGCTGGTCGAACTGCGCAGGCGGCTGAAAGCGATGGCCCCGGAGGATTGCCCCTTCGATCCGCCGCATACGACGATCAATCCTGGCACGCTGATCGGCGGGCAGGCGCATAATGTGATCCCCGGCAAGGCGCGGATTGACTGGGAAATGCGCCCGGTGCAGGCCAGCGACGCTGATTTCGTAAAGGCCGAACTGGCGGCGCTGGTCGAGAGCTTGCTGCCCGAGATGCGGGCGGTCGCGCCTGCTGCAGATATCCGGACCGAGGTGGTGGCCGAAGTGGCCGGGCTGGAACGGGTCGCGCAGAACCCGGCGCGCGATCTGGTGGTGGAACTGACCGGCGCGAATAGTGTGGGCCTGGTCCCGTTCGGCACGGAAGCCGGGCTGTTTCAGGCCATCGGGATCCCGTCAGTCATCTGTGGCCCCGGATCCATAGCGCAGGCGCATAAGCCCGATGAATATCTGACAGTTGATCAGCTCGACCAGTGCCTGCGTTTTCTGGCACATCTGCGCGACCGGCTTGCGCGCGGGGCTGTTTGATCAGACGGCCGCCGTGACTTCCACTTCGACCAGAAATTCCGGGCGCGTAAAGCCCGCGACGATCACGAGCGTAGAGGCGGGCAGGGGGCTGCACGCGGCGAAATAGGCATCGCGCGCGGCCATGTAGCCTGCCATATGCGCGCGCTCGGTCACGAAGGCATTGACCCGGATCACATGCGCCGCATCCGCGCCAGCTTCGGCCAGGATCGCGGCGATATTCTCGAAACAGAGCGCAGCTTGCGCCTCTGCGCCTTCGGGCGTGGTACCGTCCTTGCGGATCGGCAATTGACCAGAGGTCAGGATCAATTGCGCGCCCGGCGGGACGACCCGGCCATGAACATAGCGGGCAAAAGGTGGATGCAGGCTGTCTGGGGTCAGTTCGGTCATGGGTGGCTCCTTGCACATGTGTTGAGCTTTGGCGCGATTGCGGCAGTGTTTCCATGGTCTCTGCGTGCGACCGTGATTCAAATGTTAATAAATTGAGCAAATCAGAAAGATATGCCCGATTATTGGGCGCGCGCGGGGCATGTGGCCGCGCCTGGCGCGATGGGTCTTATTTCCTGCGCCCGAATTGGTGATCTATCAGCGCAGCACACAGAGAAGGATGTCACTCATGCGCCTGACCACCCTTGCCAGCACCGCGATGCTGACCCTTGCCACCCCGGCTTTCGCCCTGACTGAAGTGACCTTCGGCACCAACTGGTTGCCACAAGCAGAGCATGGCGGTTTCTATCAGTCGGTGGCCGATGGCACATACGCGGAATGCGGTCTGGATGTAACGATCATATCCGGCGGCCCGCAGGTGAATAACCGGGCGCTGCTGATGGCAGACCGGATTCAGTTCCATATGGGCGGTGATCTGCTGCAAGCCTTCAATGCAGTGGCCGAGAATATTCCGGTGGTCGCGGTCATGGCCAGTTTCCAGAAGCACCCGCAAGTCATCATCTCGCATCCGGGCGAGGCCGATAGCTGGGAAGAGTTGAAAGACCTGACCCTGTTCATCGGGGATAACGGGTACACGTCCTATTATCAGTGGATGATTGCGGAACACGGGTTCACGTCAGAGCAGCGCCAGCCCTACACGTTCAACCCGGCGCCCTTTCTTGCCAACACACGCACAGGCATGCAGGGGTTTCTGTCCTCGGAACCCTATGCAATCCTGACGGAAGCGGGCTTCATGCCCAATGTCTTCCTGATCGCGGATGCAGGCTATTCGACCTACGCCACGACGGTCGAGGTGATGCAGTCCACGATCGACAACCGCCCCGAAGTGGTGGAATGTTTTGTGAATGGCTCGATCCTGGGCTGGAACAATTTCCTCTATGGCGACAATGAGGATGCCATTGCCATGATCCTCGAAGCCAATCCCGACATGACCCGCGACAAGGTCGATTTCGCCATCGAGATGATGATCGAGAACGGGATTGTTGACAGTGGGGCGTCCATTGAACTGGGCATTGGGGCGATGACGCCAGAAGAGGTTGAAGGGTTCTACACGTCGATGGTCGAAGCAGGTGTGGTTGAGGCCGGGCTTGATTGGGCGCAGGCGGTTAATTTTGATTTCGTCAATCAGGGTCTGGGTCTTGCACTGCGCCCTGAATAAGGTCTGATAGCTGAAGGATCGCGCGTATGGACATCCTGCCTCTGGGCCAGCGCCCGCCTGTGTTGGACATGACCAATGTCACCAAGACCTTCAACGGGAATGTGGTGGCGCTGCGCGACATGAACCTGAGTGTCAACAGTGGCGATTTCATCTCGCTTCTGGGGCCATCAGGCTGCGGGAAATCCACGGCCCTGCGACTGATCGCAGGGCTGTCCAGCCCAAGCGCGGGCCGGATCACCTGGGCGGGCGGGCAGTCCGAAAATGATTTGGGCGTGGTGTTTCAGGAACCCACGCTCATGCCCTGGGCGACAGTGGCGCAGAACGTCTGGCTCCCCTTCCGGCTGAAGGGCAAAAGCTATTCTTCGGTCAAAGATGACATTCTCGAAGCCCTGCGCCTTGTGGGGCTGGAGAAGTTCCTCGAAGCCTATCCGCGGGAACTGTCCGGCGGCATGAAGATGCGCGTGTCAATTGCCCGCGCCATGGTGACGAAACCGCGTCTGATCCTGATGGATGAGCCCTTCGCGGCGCTCGATGAGATCACGCGCTTTCGGTTGAATAATGATCTGCTGCAACTCAAGGCCAAGATCGGCTGCACTGTGATTTTCGTCACGCATTCGGTGTTTGAATCGGTGTTCCTGTCCGACCGGATCGTGGTCATGGCGGCGCGTCCGGGCCGGGTGATCCGCGAAGTGACCGTCGATGCGCCCTATCCGCGCAGCGAGGAATTTCGGACCTCGCCGGAATACGCGGCGCTGTGTCGGCGCGCCTCTGACGCGTTGCATGAAGCGATGGGAGAAGCCGCATGAGCATTGCCGAGAACCAACCGCTCTATGATGCAGAGGATCTGAAGCGTCTTCGCGCGGCCCGGTTTGAGCGGTTTGGCAAATGGCTGTTGCCGGTGGCCGTTCTGATCGCGATGATCTGGCTGTGGGATCGGGTTGTCGTCTGGAACGAAATCCCGCATTTCATCCTGCCGCGCCCCGGTCTGGTGCTTGAGACGCTGATCAAGGACTGGCCAATGCTGTTCGATGCATTGCTGGTGACGCTGCAGATCACGATGATGGCGCTGGCTGTGGCTGTGATCGGGGGCGTGGGGCTGGCCGTGCTCTTCACGCAAAGCCGTCTGGTGGAAATGTCCTTCTACCCCTATGCAGTGATCATGCAGGTGACGCCAGTGGTGGCGATTGCGCCCCTGATCTTCATCTATGTGGACAGCCGGACAGCCGGGCTTTTGCTCTGCGCCTGGCTGGTTGCCTTTTTCCCGGTGCTGGCCAATACCACGCTGGGGCTGAATTCGGCGGATCACAACCTGCGCGATCTGTTTCGTATTTATGGGGCAACGCGCTGGCAGACCCTGCGCTATCTGCGCCTGCCATCGGCCTTGCCTTACTTCCTTGGCGGTTTGCGCATCGCAGGCGGTCTGGCCTTGATCGGGGCCGTGGTTGCGGAATATGTGGCAGGAACTGGTGGGATCGGGTCAGGTCTGGCCTTCCGCATCCTGGAGGCTGGATACCGTCTGAACATCCCGCGCATGTTCGCAGCATTGATCCTGATTGCCCTGACAGGGGTTATCATATTCGCTGGCTTGTCCTTCCTCAGCCATATGCTGCTGCGGAAATGGCACGAAAGCGCTGTGAAACGGGAGAGTTGATGGATTTCAAGACCCTGCCCAGCTCTGGCGCGTTCCGGCTGGATAACATCACTGTCCCTGCCTGCCTGCTGGACCAACCCGGCGACCTGATCCGCACAAGCCTGACCATCGACGGCGCATCCCTGTCTGACACTGCTGATGCACCGGGCCTCGACATGGGCGGTGCGCTGGTGCTGCCGTGCTTCATCGACATGCATACGCATCTCGACAAGGGGCATATCTGGCCGCGCAGCCCGAACCCCGATGGCAGTTTCATGGGCGCGCTGACCACAGTTGCAGCGGATCGTGCCGCAAACTGGTCTGCCGAGGATGTCCGCGCGCGCATGGATTTCGCGCTGCGCTGCGCCTATGCCCATGGCACGCGCGCGATCCGCACGCATATTGACAGTATCGCGCCGCAGGATGCGATTTCGTGGCCCGTTCTGGCCGAGATGCGCGAGACATGGGCCGGGCGGATCACGCTGCAAGGGGCTTCGCTCGCTGGGATCGACCGGGTGGATATGGCAGGCGATTACGCGCGCACGGCTGATATCGTCGCCGAACATGGTGGTGTGTTGGGCATGGTCACTTACCCGGTCGAGGGGCTGCGCGACAAGCTGCACGCGCTCTTTGCGCTGGCCGAAGCGCGCGATCTGGAACTGGATTTCCACGCGGACGAAACGGGCGATCCTTCTGCGGCGACCCTGCGCATGATTGCCGAAGTGGCGCTGGAGCGCGGTTTCGCCAAGCCCATCACGGTAGGGCATTGCTGTTCGCTCGCTGTCCAGCCCGAGGCCGAGGCGTTTCACACGCTCGATCTGGTCGCGCGCGCGGGGATCAACATTGTCTCGTTGCCGATGTGCAACCTTTATCTGCAAGATCGTGTGGACCCAAGCGCGCCGCCGCGCACCCCGCGCTGGCGCGGGGTGACGCTGGTCCATGAAATGCGCGCGCGCGGGATCACTGTCGCTTTCGCCTCGGACAATACCCGCGATCCATTCTACGCTTATGGCGATCTCGACATGCTGGAAGTGCTGCGCGAAGCCACCCGCATCGCGCATCTGGACCATTCCGCGCCTGACTGGGTGCAGAGCGTGTTGGCCAATCCCGCCCGCGCCTGCAGCCTGCCTGCGCCAAGCCTTGCGCCCGGCGCGCCTGCTGATCTGGTCATCTTCCGCGCGCGCAGTTGGACCGAAGTTTTCGCCCGCCCGCAATCCGACCGGATCGTGCTGCGCGCAGGCTGCGCCATTGACCGCACCCTGCCTGATTATGCCGAACTGGATCACCTGATGAGGACGCCATGACCCCCAATATCGCTGCCGCCAAAGCCGCCCTGTCGCATCTGGAACTCGACGAAAACCCTACCTCGATCCGCGCGAAAAGCCGTGATTTCTTCTGGTATTCGCCAGTTCTGAAAGCCCGGATGGACCATCTGGAAGGCGATTTCGTCGTGGCGCCAAAGACCGAGTCCGAAGTGATCGAAGTGCTGAAAACCTGTTACGCCCATGACGTGCCCGTGACGACACGCGGGGCAGGGACTGGCAATTACGGACAGGCCATGCCCATGGCAGGCGGCTGCATCCTGCATCTGAAAAACATGGCATCCGTGAAGGAAATCCATCCCGGCCGCGTGATTGTCGAACCGGGCTGTCTGCTCAAGGATGTGGACGCCGTCTGCAAGGCCCATTCGGGGCAGGAAATGCGCATGTTCTCCTCGACCTGGGCCACGGCCACGATCGGCGGCTTTGTCGCCGGCGGCTCTGGCGGGGTCGGGTCCTGCACCTGGGGCAGTCTGCGCGATCTGGGCAACATTATTCGCCTGCGTGTGGTGACGATGGAAGAAGAGCCTCGGATCCTGGAATTCCGGGGCGAGGAACTGGCCCGTGTCAGCCATGCTTACGGCACGAACGGCATTATCACCGAGTTGGACATGCCGCTTGCGCCTGCCTATGACTGGGTCGGGCTGTTCGTGGCCTTTGACGAATTCGACGATGCGATCCGCTACACGGAAGAGCTTGCCAATCAGGACGGCATCTTGATCAAGATCGCCTCGGTGTTCGAGGCCCCCACTGCGCATAGCTATTTCCAGCGCGTTGCGCCGCATGTCAGCGAAGGCACGCATCTGGTGGGCCTGATGGTCGCCCCGCACTCGATGGACGGGTTCAACACCTTCACTGCACGCCGTCCCGCTGCCAAGATCATCTACCAGTCCGATAATCACGACTGGGCGCGCGATCCGGGCCATGTGTTCGAATATGGCTGGAACCATACGACCCTGCGCGCGCTGAAGGTCGATCCGTCGATCACCTATCTGCAGGTGCGCTACGGCTACCCGGACCATATTGCCAAGGTCCAACAGATGCGCGAGATGTTATCGCCCGAAGTGCTGCAGCATCTGGAAGTGATCCGCGAGAATGGCAAGGTGATGTTCGGCGGGCTGTCATTGGTGAAATTCACCACCGAGGAGCGGCTTGATGAGATCGTGCGTATGCATGAAGACGCTGGCTGCATGGTCTTCAACCCGCATCGCTTCACGCTGGAAGAGGGCGGGCGGCAGACAGTCGATGACCGGCAATTGAATTTCAAGCGCGAGGCGGACCCAAAGGGCCTGCTCAACCCCGGCAAAATGATTGCCTGGGATGATCCAGCGTGGAAATTCGAGCGCATCTATGAATACCCAGGCATGAAGGCCGCCGAGTGATGACCCGCGCTCTCGTCCTCTTTGCCCATCCCTGCCCGGAAAGCTATTCGGCCGCACTCCATACCCGTGTGGTCGAGACGCTGCGCGGGCGCGGCTGGGATGTGGATGATTGCGACCTGAACCGCGAAGGTTTCTCGCCTGTGCTGACCGAAGCCGAGCGGCGCGGCTACCATGATCTGGACAGCAACCAGACCCCGGTGCGGCCCTATGTCGAGCGGGTGCAGGCCGCTTCAGCACTGGTGCTGGTGTTCCCGGTCTGGAATTTCGGCTATCCGGCCATCCTGAAAGGGTTTTTTGACCGGGTTTTTCTGCCCGGTGTCTCCTTCCGGCTGGATCAGGGCAAGGTGCGGCCCAATCTGACCCACATTCGCAAGCTGGCGGTGGTCACAACCTATGGCGGCACACGGATGCGCGCCATCATGGCGGGCGACCCGCCCCGCCACGTCGTCAAGCGCGCGCTCTGGCATGTGACGCGCCCTGACAAGCTGCGCTACCTTGCGCTGTATGACATGAATCGCGCAACTGACATGCGACGCGCCGCATTCCTGACCCGTGTCGCGCGCGAGATGGAGGTGTTCTGATGCGTGCCCTTGTCGTCTATTGCCATCCCGATCCCAGCAGTTTCACGGCGGCCGTGCGCGATGTGGTCCTTTCCGAGCTGCGCGCCGCCAAGGCCGAGATCCGCCTGCGCGATCTCTATGGCGAGGGTTTTCAGCCAATCCTGACCCAGAGCGAATGGCAGGGTTATCTCAATTGTCCCGGCAACCGCGCCCCGGTCGCAGCGCCCGCAGATGATCTGCAATGGTGCGACACGCTGATTTTCGTCTATCCGACCTGGTGGTATGGTTTGCCTGCGATCCTGAAAGGTTGGCTGGATCGCGTGTTGCTGCCCGATGTGGCGTTCCTGATGCCCGATGAAATGAACAAGAATATCCGCCCCGGTCTGACCCATATCACCCGGCTGGGCGTCTTCACAACCTGCGGGGCCAGTCGCTGGCTGACCTTCATTGTCGGCGCTCCGGGCAAGCGCACGCTGCTGCGCGGGGTGCGGTTTCTCTGCGCCAAAAGCTGCCGCACGGCCTTTGCCGCGCATTACCTGATGGACAGCTCGACCCCCGCCAGCCGCAAGGCACATCTTGACACAGTGCGTCGTGCCCTGACCCGCCTGATCGGTGCCCTGCCCCAAGAACAGGGCGCGCAAACGGGGGCACGCGCATGAGCATTCCACGCCTGAACTGGGCCAATCACGCGCGCGACCCAGAGGCCTTCCGCGCGACGCTGGGCCAGACCTGCCGCGATACAGGTTTCTTCCTGCTCGAAGGTCACGGGCTGGACCCTGCGTTGATTGCGCGCGTGTTCGACAGTGCAGCGCAATTCTTCGCCCAGCCCGAGGGCGCAAAACGCCCGCTTTCGATCGCGACCAACCCGCATAATCGCGGTTGGGCTTATCTCGGGTCTGAATCGCTCGATGAAACCTCGGGCCAGACAGATCGGAAAGAGGCGTTCAATATCGGGCTCGACCTGCCAGCAGATGATCCGCGCGTGATCCGGGGCGAACCGTTTCGCGGCGTTAATCTCTGGCCCGACCTGCCCGGCTTTCGCGACACGATGCTGGCCTATTTCGATGCCGCCCTTGATCTGGGTACAGGCCTTTTGCGCCCCATCGCCCGCGACCTTGGCCTGCCCGTGCATCATTTCGACGCCAGTTTCGACGCGCCCATGGCCACGCTGCGCCTGCTCTCCTACCCCGCTGCCAGTGGTGCAACAGGCGAGATCGGCGCAGGCGCGCATACGGATTACGGTGCGCTGACGCTTCTGATGACCGATGGCGCGCCGGGGCTGCAAGTGCGCCCGCGCGGCGGCGATTGGCAGGATGTGCCGCATGTGCCGGGCGCCTTCATCGTCAATATCGGCGATTGCCTGATGCGCTGGACGAATGATCTTTATGTCTCGACGCCCCATCGCGTGCTGCCCCCGCCCCGCGCGCGTCAATCCGTGGCCTTCTTCCTGGACCCGAACCCGGATGCGCTGATCGACCCGCTTCCCGGCACAGGCGCGCCCAAATACGCGGCCATGACGGGGGCCGAGTATCTGCACATGCGCCTGTCTGCGACCTACAAGCTATGAGGAACCCCATGCGCCGATTGGACTGGGCCGAGTACCGCACCACCGAATATTCCGATATTGACCCGATGCGCACGATCGCGATCCTGCCTACCGCCGCGATCGAGCAGCACGGGCCGCATCTGCCTGTCGGTGTTGACACGATGATCGCCGAGGGCCTGCTGGCGCGGTTGCGCACGCTTTGCCCCGAGGATCTGGATATCCGCATCCTGCCTGTGCAGGCAGTGGGCAAGTCGAATGAGCATTTGCATGCGCCCGGCACCTTGACCCTGAGCGCCGAAAACGCCCTGCGCATCTGGATCGAGATTGGGCTTTCTGTTGCCCGCGCCGGTGTGCGCAAGATCGTGATCGTCAACAGCCATGGCGGCAATCTGGACCTGATCTCGATGCTGTCGCGCGAATTGCGGGTGCAGGCCGGTATGTTGGCCGTGAAATGCCAATGGGGCAGTTTTGGCCAACCCGGGGGGATGTATCCCGCGCGGGAAACGGCTTTCGGTATTCATGGCGGCGATATCGAGACCTCTCTGATGCTGGCCTTCCGCCCCGAGTTGGTTGATATGACAGCGGCCCGGAACTTTGTGTCATCGGCGGAAAACGACACTCTCTCGCCGATTGGACCTGTGTCTTATGGCTGGATTTCAAGCGATCTGAACCCGGCTGGAACTGTCGGCAATGCCGCGCTGGCAACGGCAGAGAAAGGATTTGCGACAGCAGATCATTACGTTACAGGCTTTTGTGACCTTCTGCGCAGAGTTGCTGCGCATGATCTGCCAAAGTGATTTCACATAACCTTCTGCACTATCGCGAGCGCTGGCAACTTCTTGGGCCGCGTCGATTAGGCAAGATTTAATCACTTCAGGTGAGACTGGCTCCAAGAATCATATCCTGAGCGGAGCTGACATGAGCCTTTCTTCCTCCATGAGCGCAGGCGTCGCTGGTCTGCGGGGCAACGCGACCAGATTGGCGACAATTTCGGACAATATCGCCAATTCAGCGACGAATGGCTATCGACGCGCAAACACGTCCTTTCACTCCATGGTTGTCGGGTCCGGGGCCGCTGGCCAAAGCGCCTATGCGGCAGGGGGTGTGCGCACCACCACGTCGCGACTTGTGGATGAAGGCGGCGCATTGATCGGCACGCAAAACGCCACCGATATCGCCCTGTCGGGGCGTGGATTTCTTCCTGTCACGCATGAACTTGGTGCTCAGATCAACGATGGTACTGCGCCGCTTTTGCTGACGACGACCGGGTCCTTCAGACAGGATGCCGAAGGGTATCTGCGCGACGCATCGGGTCACGTTCTTCTGGGCTGGCCTGCAAACCCGGATGGGTCGATCCCCGCTTATCCACGTGACAGTCTTGCCGGATTGCGACCCGTGCGCATTGATGCGAATGCACAGGTACATCTGCCGACGAGCAATATTGTTTTCGGGGCCAATCTCCCTGCTTCCGCGACGCTGCCGGATGCAGATGGAGAGCCTTACGTCATGACAGTCGAATATTTTGACAGCCTTGGGCTGGCGCAGACCATCACTGTTGAACTGACCCCTGCGTTGAACCCGGATGCGGCATCGAACACGTGGCAGATGGCCTTGAGCGATACTGGCTCTGGCAACCTGATCGGAAATTACAACCTTGTTTTCGATGCCAGCGTTGGGGCGGGTGGGACATTGGCAGCTGTGACACGCACGAGTGATGAAGGCGCTGATTACGATCCTGAAACAGGCCAGATCGCCATGACCATCGGCGACCAGGAAATCCAGTTCGGGGTAGGGCTCCTTGGTCAGGGGAATGGCCTCGTTCAGCGTGGGACCAGCTTCTCCCCGACCGGGATCACACAAGACGGGTTTGGGTCTGGGGATCTTGCCGGCCTCATGGTCGACGCACAGGGCAATCTGGAAGCAGTATATGATCAAGGATTTCGACGGACACTGTTCCGCATCCCGATCGTGGACGTCCCTAATCCAAATGGTCTGACATCGCTGGACGCGCAAGCCTTTCAAGTGTCGCGTGACAGCGGACCTTTCTTTCTATGGGATGCTGGTGAAGGCCCAGTTGGGGAATTCGTGGGATTCGCGCTTCAGGAATCCGCAACTGATGTCGCTGCCGAGCTGACGGGTCTCATTCAGACTCAAAGGGCATATTCTTCAAATGCAAAGGTGATTCAGACAGTGGATGAGATGTTCCAGGAAACCACGAATATCAAACGCTGAACATGATGCGCGAGGGTTGAAACATGTCTATTTCTTTGGCGCTCTCATCGGCATTGAGTGGGTTGTCGGTCTCGACACGCGGAACCCAGATCGTCGCAAACAATATCGCAAACGCGCAGACAGACGCCTACGCTGTCCGCAGCCTGACTCAGTCTTCGCGTGTCATTGGTGGACTGGGCAATGGCGTCACGGTCGGTGATACGATCCGTCACACCGATCCGGGGTTGCTTGCAGAGCTGCGCAACGCCAAAGCCGAGAACCAACTGGACAGGGTTCATCGGTCTTTCTGGCAAGCGGTCGAGACCCAATTCGGCCTCCCGGGTGAGGCGGGCAGCTTGACCCAACTCCTGAACACTTTCGAGGCGGCGTTAAAAGAGGCCAGCGTCACGCCCGATCAGCCGGCGGTATTGCTGCGGGTAAACCATGCGGCAAAAGATATCGTTCAGAAATTCAACAGGCTTGATGAACTGATCAGTCAGGAGCGCGATAAAGCCGATGCTGCTATTGCGCATGATATTTCTCAGTTGAATGAAGCGCTTGAGGGTATTTCAACGTATAACAGCGAAATCCAACGCCAAAGTCTTCTGGGCGGCGAACCCTCTGGACTGAAAGATCAGCGCCAGGCTCTTGTTGACAAGGTTTCAGAGCTCTTGCCTGTCCGTGAGTTTCCACGTGAGGATGGCAGAATCATGCTTTTGGGGGGTGACGGGTCCATTCTTGTAGATCGGCATGCTACGCAGTTCAGCTTTACGCGCAGTATCGAACCCCCCACAGGCAACAGCGTCGAAAACGGCACCCTCTCACTTGTGTCGCGTGATGGGCGCAATATCATACCGGATTCCGACCTGTTTTCGGCGGGACAGATTGGAGCAAACCTGAAAATCCGTGACCAATCTGCTCCGCATGTCCAAAATGGGCTTGATCGCCTCGCTGCTGATCTGGTGCAGCGCTTTGCATCGCAAGACTTAGACCCAAGTCTTACGCCCGGGCAAGCTGGACTTTTCAGTATTTCTGGTCACTTGGATATTCCTCTGGATATCGAAGATTTTTCAGGACTCATCAGGCTGAATCCTGCGATTGACACAAGCATTGGCGGTGAATTGTGGCGACTTCGCGATGGGGTAGCTGCGACAGAGCTCGGAAGTTCAGCCGATAACCGTATCCTGAACAGTATGATCCAGGCCTTAGATCAGCTTGGGACGCTTGATGCAGCTATCGGCCCTGCGCAATCAGTGCACGACCATGCAACAGAACTTCTCACACAGGTTACAACTGAACGCGTCCGGCTTGAAGATGCAGTTACTCGAAGTGCTGCGAGATCAGCCACTTTGCAGGAGACACTTGCTTCAAGAGGGGTGGATACGGACGCCGAACTAAGTCGACTTTTGGTTCTTGAGCAGGCCTATGCTGCGAATGCCCGCGTACTTGCAACGGTCGATTCTATGCTGCGCACTATTCTGGAGATCTAAAATGAACTCAGCCAGTTTTGGAGATATGGCACACCATCTCCTGCTTCGCCGAAAATCTGCAAGCCTCAAGGCAAAGTTACCTGTGCTTTCCCATGAAATGACAACGGGTAAGTTCAAAGACAAAGCCCTCAAACTGAACGGCCAACTTGGAATACTGGCTGGACTGGAAAAGTCATTGAGTCGGGCAAAAACGCATGCCTCCACTGCCCAATCTGTGACACAGTTCCTTAATCAGCAAGAGTTGGTGATCAAAGAGCTTACTACGTTGGCGACAGATTCAATGTCCGGAATGGCTCCGGTTATGCAAAATGGTAGTGAGCGAGATGTTACGCGCGTCCTGTCCGACGCAGGCGATGTTTTTGCTTCTGCAATAAGTGTAATCAATACTCGTTTCGCTGGACGCTCCATATTTTCCGGAATTGCAACAACTCAGGCAGCAATTGCGCCAAGTGAACAGATTCTGGACCTGCTTTTTTCAGAAGTCACAATGCCGACGAGTGTCTTCGCCATTTCGGATATTGTTGATGAATGGTTCAGCCCAGGAGGTGGTTTTGATGCTGCTGGTTATCTTGGTAGTTCCCAGTCACCTGCACCTGTGCATATCGGCTCGGGCCGCTTCGTCAAAAATGACGTTACTGCACAGGATACTGCTATACGCGTAGCATTGGCAGCATTTGCAAAACCTGCGCTATTTGGAAAATTAAATATTAATCATCCATCGCCAAACGCACATGCTGGCCTCCAAGAAGCATATTTTTCTTTGTTGAGCTCTGAGAGAG
Source organism: Natronohydrobacter sp. (assembly GCA_007123015.1). Classification (GTDB taxonomy): domain Bacteria; phylum Pseudomonadota; class Alphaproteobacteria; order Rhodobacterales; family Rhodobacteraceae; genus Roseinatronobacter. Next base: position 13,094 of record SKSL01000008.1, read on the forward strand.
CCCTCATTGAGCTTGGTGCGCGGATTGGCAGTAATCAAGAAAAAGCGTTGACTGGCTTGCTGCGGGCTGAAACTGAGAAAACATCGCTTTCTTTAGCGCGCGCAGAGTTGATTGCGTCCGACCCCTATGAAGCTGCGAGCAAGTTTGAAAATGCGATCACGCTAATTGATACTGTTTACGCATTGACAGCACGAGCGTCACGTCTGACTCTTTCAGACTATCTAAAATGAAAAATTTTGGTTTTTGTATCGCTTCTGGTTTTCTCAGTTTGCTGATTTTTCTTGGGGCGGCCGATGCGAATGTTCGCCTTAAAGATCTTGTAGAGTTTGATGGTGTCCGGGGTAACGACCTTTTGGGCTATGGTCTGGTAGTAGGATTGGATGGAACTGGTGATGGGATGCGGAACGCCCCATTCACAGAAGATATGCTATCGAATATTCTGGAACGACTTGGCGTGAATGTGACAGGTGAGCAGTTTCGTCCCCAGAACGTTGCTGCGGTCATTGTTACGGCGACTTTGCCACCATTTGCCCGTACAGGCAGCAGGATAGATGTCACTGTTTCCGCAATCGGCGACGCAGATAGTTTGTTGGGGGGAACTTTGGTAATGACGCCTCTATATGGCGCTGACAGTACAATCTATGCGGTTGCCCAAGGAAGCGTAATTGCCGGTGGGGCTGCTATCGGTGGTCAAGCTGCGCGCGAGGTCCGCGGTGTGCCGACGTCGGGCACAATTCCAATGGGTGCGCGGGTTGAGCGGGAAGTGAACTTCGATTTATCGAGTTTGCCGCAGATCAGGCTCGCACTCAGAACTCCGGACTTCAGCACTGCAGCACTGATCGAGCAGCGGATTAATAGTAGCTTTGGTCGATCTGTAGCAGAAATGTCTGATCCAGGCACAGTCGTATTGAATATCGCAAAAACGGGTCTATCTTCCGCTGCGCACGCTTTGGCGAGTATTGAGAATATAAGAATAACGCCCCAGAATCGTGCGCGGGTTGTCGTGGATCAAAGGTCCGGTACAATTGTGATTGGTGAAGATGTCAGGATTAGCCGGGTTGCCGTTGCCCAAGGTGGCTTGACATTGCGTGTTGAAGAGACGCCTTTGATCGTCCAGCCAAATCCCTTTTCAGACGGTGATACGATCGTGGTTCCCAGAACAGAGGCGCTTATTGAGGACAGACCACCTGTAGCCCTTGCTGAATTGAATGAAGCGACCTCGCTATCAGAGGTCGTGTCTGGCCTGAACGCACTTGGGGTCGCTCCGCGAGACATGATTGATATTTTGAATAGTATCAAGGCTGCAGGAGCGCTGCACGCGGAATTAATAGTTCGGTAGTTCGACTTGAAAAACGCTCAACGTTGTAAGGTTTAGCACAGAGTATTTTTCCGATCTCGGATGATCACATTTCCCCTCGGTGATCTGCCATCTTCATGGCAAGATCTGTGCTGAGGGTGTCTAGTTGTTACATCCCGGAAGGCAGGGGAATCGCTTTTGGAGATGACTGGGTCATTGAGTGGGTTGCGCTTGTTGACGTGATGGATTCTGGATGGTGGCGTCATCATTTTGGAGCCTCCGGTCATGCAGATTTTCCTCGACGCCTTTGGCAATATTCCCGACCCGCGGGCCAGCAATGCCCGTCATGACCTTGGCGAGTTGCTTGTGATTGCGTTTGTTTCGGTGCTCTGCGGCTCCAGTTCCTGCGCGGAGATGGCAGAGTTCGGACGCGCAAAAGAGAACGTTTTCAGAGACTTCCTGAAGCTCAAGCATGCCATACCCTCGCATGACACGTTTTCAGATGTGTTCGCGATGATCGACCCCAAGGCGCTGGATGCAGCCTTCGGCAAGGTGCTGGCCGAGATCGCGGCGCTGTTGCAAGACGGTGATGTGATCGCCATTGACGGCAAGGCATTGCGTGGCGCCCGGGGCAAAAGCGAGAGCGCAAAAACGCGGATGATGGTCTCCGCTTACGCCTCCCGCCTGCGCCTGACGCTGGCCACTGTACCCGCTGATCGGGGCGCGGAGCTGGAGGCGGCCATCGAAGCGCTCGGACTGATCGCTCTGAAGGGCAAGGTGGTGACGGGCGATGCGCTCCATTGCAACCGCCGCACCGTGGCCGCGATCAACGCCCAAGGTGGCGACTGGTGCCTGGCGCTCAAGGGTAATCAGGAGTCACTCTTGTCTGATGCGCGGGGCTGCTTTTGTGAGCCACCCGAAGGTCACAGGGAGGCCGTCACGGATGAGATGAACCATGGTCGCCAGGAGATACGAAAGGCCGTCGTAGTATCGGCCAAGTCACTGTCAGAACACCATGAATTCCCTGGCCTCAAGGGATTCGGCCGTATCGAGGCGACCCGAGAAGTAGACGGCAAGGTGACCTCGGAGACGCGCTTCTTCGCCCTGTCCTGGCTGCCCACGCCCGAGGTTTTGCTGGCCACGGTCCGCGCCCACTGGGCCATTGAGAACGCCCTGCATTGGCAACTCGACGTGTCGTTTCGCGAAGACGCCGCGCGCAACCGGAAAAACAATGGGCCAGGCAACATCGCCGTGCTCCGACGTCGCGCCCTTGACGTTGTCCGCCGCGATACATCCAAAACGTCGCTGTCCCTCAAACTCAAACGAGCAGGCTGGGATGAAGCCTTCCTGCGCAAACTTCTCAC
>SKSL01000200.1 GCA_007123015.1 Natronohydrobacter sp.
GGCTCGTGGCGCAAGGGATGGCCGTCAAGCGCCCGGACCTGATCCGCGCGCTGGTCCTGTCGAACACGGCCGCTCGTATCGCCACGCTGGAGATCTGGCAGGACCGTGTCCGGCTTGCGCAAGAAAGCGGCCTCGCAGCGCTGGTTGACCCCACGCTCCAGCGCTGGTTCACCCCTGCCTTCTGCGACAGCGCGCAGGCCGCACCATGGCGCGACATGTTCCTCGCTGCCCCGCTTGACGGCTGGATCGGCTGCGCACAGGCCATTGCCGGGACTGATTTCTACAGCACCACGGCCACGCTCACTCTGCCCACCCTGGGCATTGCAGGCGACCGCGATGGCTCGACCCCGCCGGATCTGGTGCGCGAAACCACGGAACTGATTGCCGGGGCAGAGTTCGCCCTGATCCGCAAGGCTGGCCATTTGCCCCATGTCGAACAGCCTGCGCGCTATGCTGCGATCTTGACGGATTTCGTTCAGAAGCATCTCTCCTGACCCATGCTCATTTTCTTGCTGAAAATACTCAAACACGCGATTGGCAAGCCGCGCGGTCTGTCAGGTCGGATTTCGCCGTTTCCAACTGGCCTTGTCCGCGCTAGTTTGACCGTGACGAGAACAGGCAAATTCGCATGAGTGACCCGCAAACCGCCTATCAGGTTCTGGCGCGCAAATATCGCCCTGAAAGCTTTGCCGATCTGATCGGACAGGACGCGATGGTGCGCACCTTGCGAAATGCCTATGCCAGTGACCGCATCCACCATGCTTTTGTCATGACCGGCATCCGTGGCACGGGCAAGACCACGACCGCGCGGATCATCGCCAAGGGGCTGAACTGCATCGGACCGGACGGGCAGGGCGGGCCGACAACGGAACCCTGCGGGGTCTGCGAGCATTGCGTGGCGATCAGCGAAGGGCGTCATGTCGATGTATTGGAAATGGACGCCGCCTCGCGCACGGGCGTTGATGATATTCGCGAAATCATCGCCTCGGTCGCCTATCGTTCGGCTTCGGCGCGCTACAAGATCTATATCATCGACGAAGTGCATATGCTGTCGAACAACGCGTTTAATGCGCTTCTGAAAACACTGGAAGAGCCGCCCGCGCATGTGAAATTCATCTTTGCCACGACCGAAATCCGCAAGGTTCCCGTCACAGTGCTGTCGCGCTGCCAGCGTTTTGATCTGCGCCGGATCGAGCCGGAAGTGATGATCGCGCATCTGGAGAAAATCGCGCAGGCCGAAGGCGGGCAGGTGGCAGCGGATGCGCTGGCGCTGATCACACGCGCGGCGGAAGGGTCCGTGCGCGACGCGATGTCGCTCCTAGATCAGGCGATAAGCCATGGCGCAGGCGAAACGACCGCCGATCAGGTCCGCGCCATGCTGGGGCTGGCGGATCGCGCGCGCGTCCTTGATCTGTTCGACCAGATCATGCGCGGCGATGCGGCCGCGGCGCTGGAAGAGCTTGCCGCGCAATATGCCGACGGGGCCGATCCGATGGCCGTGCTGCGCGATCTGGCCGAGATCACGCATTGGCTGAGCGTGACCAAGATCACCCCCGAGGCCGGGAATGACCCGACCATTCCGCCCGAAGAACGCGACCGGGGCGCGCAGATGGCCGCCCGATTGCCGATGCGGGTGCTCTCGCGCAGCTGGCAGATGCTGTTGAAAGCGCTGGAGGAAGTGGCACAGGCCCCGAATGCGATGATGGCGGCGGAAATGGCGATCATCCGGTTGACGCATGTGGCCGATTTGCCCTCGCCGGAAGAGCTTATGCGCAAATGGCACGATACCACGCCCCCAGCGGGCGGGCCTGCTGGAAGGCCTGCAGCGCCTGCCCCGAATGGCAGCGGGGCGCGCAGGGGTCTGGCGCGCTCTGGCAGTTCCGGGCCACAGGCCGCATTGGCAGGCGCAGTGCCGGCGCTTTCGCAATATCCCGGTTTCGACGCGGTCGTGGCGCTGATCGCCGAGAAGCGCGATATGGCGCTGCTTCTGGAAGTAGAAACCACGCTGCGACTGGTGAAGTACAGCCCCGGTCGGATCGAATTCGAACCAACTCCGGACGCGGCCACGGACCTCGCTGCACGGCTGGCCGGGCGTCTGCAGGGCTGGACGGGCGCGCGCTGGGGGGTCTCGGTCACTTCTGGCGGGGGTGGGGCCACGCTTGCCGAACAACGCGCGACCGAGACGGATGCCAAAGCTGCCAAGGCACTGGAAAACCCGGTCGTCGCTGCTGTTTTCGCGGCTTTTCCGCAAGCCCGGATAGCCGAGATTCGCGATCTGCGCGCGCCCGAGGCTGCAGCAGAGGATGCAACGCTGGCCGAGACAGTGACAGCGTTCGACCCCGACTGGGACCCGTTTGAAGACACATGAGGAAAGGAAAAGACAATGCTGAAAGGTATGGGTGGCATGGCCGATATGGCCAAGATGATGAAAGCCGCGCAGGAGATGCAGACCAAGATGGCGCAGATGCAGGAGGATCTGAAGTCGATCAAGGTCACAGGCGAATCCGGGGCCGGTCTGGTGAAGGCCACGGCCACGGCCAAGGGCGAATTGACCGCGCTCGACATTGATCCGTCGATCTTCAATGCCGATGACAAGGAAGTGGTCGAAGACCTGATCCTGGCGGCGATCAAGGATGCACAGGGCAAGGCGGAAGAGCGGTCGCGCGAGGAGATGGCGAAGCTGACCGAAGGTCTGGGCCTGCCTGCGGATATGAAACTGCCTTTCTGAAGTCCCCGCCTTGGACCGCGCCCCGAGCGAGATCGAGACTCTGATCGCGCAGCTTGCGCGCATGCCCGGGCTTGGGCCGCGCTCGGCCCGGCGCATGGTGCTGCATCTGCTGCAGCGCCGCGACCAGAGCCTGCGACCTTTGCTGGCAGCACTTGACCGAGTGGCACAGACAGCCGTGACCTGTCGGCGCTGTGGCAATATTTCGACCCTGCCGGAATGCGAGATCTGCATTGATCCGAAACGTGCGACGGGCGAGATCTGTGTGGTCGAGGATGTTGCCGGTCTTTGGGCAATGGAGCGCGCGGGCGCGTTTCACGGGCGCTATCATGTCCTGGGCGGGACACTTTCAGCGCTGGACGCGGTCGGTCCCGAGGAATTGCGCATTCCCGAATTGCTGGTCCGAGTGGTCGATGAAGCGGTGCGTGAAGTGATCCTTGCTCTGCCTGCGACAGTCGATGGTCAGACGACGGCGCATTACATCGCCGATGCTCTGGGCGCGCAGAGTGTTCAGGTTACAGCGCTGGCGCAGGGCGTGCCACTGGGGGGCGATCTGGATTTTCTGGATGACGGTACGATTGGCGCGGCGATGCGCGCAAGGCGCGCCTTCTGAGGGGGCGTTGCCCCCTCTGCGGCTATACCGCATTCACCCCCAGAGTATTTCGAGCAAGAAAATGGTCAGAAGAAGCGGTGGCTTCTACCATCGGCGCGACTGGTGCGGCGCGCAGCAATGTCGGAGCTGGTGATCTTCAAGACAGCAGCGCTTTAAAAGGAACCTTGCCTGCTGTCTGCGTTGCACGGATCTGGAAATGGCATGAGTTGCCGCATCGCATAACATGGTCCCGCCTATCCCTCATGACAGCATAGGCCAATGTGGTCACGTTGCCTGAAGCGCAGCGCTGCGCCTGACGCGTCACCCATGGGGAACGCATGATAGACGCATGACATGACAGGAGGCGCTGCACCCGGCCTGATGCCATATATAGTACCGCGCATGGCTGAAGCACTGCGCTTGGTCTGCGGCATGGGTCGGGCTCTCAGGTCGCAGCAAGACGTTTTGCGGCCAGCCAGCTGGCCAGTGCCATCACCCCGGCGGTGGCGAGGCACAGGGGCAGCCCGCCGATCTGGTAACTGAGGCCCGACAGCAATGTGCCGACCAGCCGCCCCGCTGCATTGGCCATGTAGTAGAAGCCCACATCGCGAGTGATCCGATCGGCGGCACCGAAGGCGAGGATCAGATAGGAATGGACCGAAGAATTGACCGCGAAGACGAAGCCGAAGAGCAAGAGCCCCGCGACCAGTGTGGCGGTCAGCCACTCCGCCGGATCGCCCGCGATCAAGGCGGCTGTCGCAAGCAGGAAGGGGATCGGGACCAGAAGCCCGGCCCAGCGGATCGCCTTGCGCACAGTCGCGGCCTCGGGCTGGCCCTTGCCACCCAGAATGCGCGGAGCAAAGGCCTGCACCGCCCCATAGGCGATGATCCAGAGCGCCAGAAACCCGCCGATCAGGAAGAACGCCTCGCGCCGCCCCTCGTCCGTGCCATCCGACAGCACGGCCTGGAAATAGACCGGGATACCGACCACGAACCACACATCGCGCGCGCCGAACAGGAACATCCGCGCCAAGCTCAGGCGGTTGACGCGCGGATCGGTCGAGCGCCAGCCCGCCCATGTATCGGCCCCTTTCATGCGTCCGGGTAGGCCTGCGGGCAGGAAGAGGATCACTGCCAGCAAGATCACCGCCAGCACCGCAGCCATGCTCCAGATCGCCGCCTGAAACCCGGCCAATGCCAGCAGCGCCGCGCCAAGGAAGAAGCCCAACCCCTTGACCGCGTTCTTGGACCCGGTCAGCGCAGCGACCCAGCGGAAGAGGCCCCCATCCTCGGACGGGGCCAAGAGCTTGACCGCCGATTTCGACGACATCTTGGCCAGATCCTTGGCCAC
>SKSL01000199.1 GCA_007123015.1 Natronohydrobacter sp.
CTGTCCTATGATCCCGAGCCGAAAGTTTCGATCGATTTCAACCACACGCCCCACAGCTCGATCTTTGCCCCGGATCAGACCAAAGTTGTCGGCAAGCGCATGGTGCGCGTGCTGGCATGGTATGACAATGAATGGGGTTTTTCTTGCCGTATGGCCGATGTAGCCGGGGCGATGGGGCGACTGATCCACTGATCCTGACCACATGACCGATGTTTCACACCGTCAGCCCACAGGCTGGCGGTTTCTTCATTGTGATCTTTTGTCGCCTTTTGTCTGTCGCGCAGATGGCCTACACATTCAAAAAATCATGAAGGTGTATATATGGTCCGTATCCTGACTGCAGCCTGTCTTGCTATTGCCACTATCTCGCCTGCGCTGGCGCAGAAAATCTACACGGCCCAGCCATCTGCACAAGAGATCACAGACGCCCCGGTGCTGCTGGTCGATATTCGCCAGCCGCATGAATGGGTGGAAACTGGCGTTCTTCCCAATGCTGTGCTGCTGCCCTTCAATTCGCCCGATCAATTCCTGGCAGACCTCGCCCCACATCTGCGCCCCGGCCAACCAGTCGCGCTGATCTGTCGGACCGGCAACCGGACAGCGCGCGCTGCCCAGATCATTGCCCCGTCGCTCGATGTGCCGGTCATCGACATTGCAGGTGGTATATTCCGGCTGATGGGCGCGGGCTACGCTCCGCACCGCCCGACAGCTGAACAGGGCTGCACCATCTGCTGACGCTTTCGGTTACAACACGCGTTGCCCCCGCAGAAGGCTTGCGTTGATTTGCTATTTTGTGTTAGCGCAAACACACCACGGAGATAGTCAGAGAGCGGGGGAATGACCGATGAAGACACGGCTAGCCATCAATGGGTTCGGGCGCATAGGCCGCCTTGTGCTGCGTGCTCTGGTCGAGCAGGGCCGCGACGATCTGGAGATTGTCGCCATCAACGATCTGGGCCCGGTGGAAAGCAATGCTCATCTGCTGCGCTTTGACTCCGTCCACGGGAAATTCCACGGCGATGTGCAAGTTGCAGGCAATACAATAGATGTCGGGCGCGGGCCGATTGCAGTGACTGCAGAACGCGACCCTGCCAAACTGCCCTGGGATGATATCGACATCGTTCTGGAATGTACCGGGGTGTTCAAGGATGCCGACAAAGCCCGCGCCTATCTGGAACGCGCAGGCAAGGTGCTGGTCTCTGCCCCGTCGAAGGGGGCTGACAATACAGTCGTTTACGGGGTGAACCATGAGACGCTGAAAGCCAGTGACAAGATCGTGTCGAACGGATCCTGCACCACGAATTGTCTGGCCCCTGTGGCCAAGGTCCTGCATGAGGCCGTGGGCATTTCGCGCGGTTTCATGACCACGATCCACGCCTATACGGGCGATCAGCCCACACTCGATACCATGCACAATGATATGTATCGCGCCCGCGCGGCGGCCATGAGCATGATCCCCACGTCGACTGGGGCCGCGAAGGCCGTGGGGCTGGTCTTGCCGGAACTGGCCGGCAAGCTGGACGGTGTGGCCATCCGCGTGCCGACCCCCAATGTCTCGGTCGTCGATCTGACATTTGAAGCGCTGCGCGATGTGACCGCAGAAGAGATCAACAGCGCCATAATCGCGGCTGCAGATGGCCCTCTGAAGGGTATTCTGGGGGCGACCGACCAGCCGAATGTCTCGATGGATTTCAACCATGACCCGCGCTCGTCGATCTTCCATTTGGATCAGACCAAAGTGCTTGAAGGGCGCATGGTGCGGGTTCTGAGTTGGTATGATAATGAATGGGGCTTCTCGAATCGCATGCTGGATACGGCTGCTGCAATGGCAAAACTGGGCTGAACAATCCGTGCGCAGGCCGCCGCTCTAGCGGTGGCCTGCCTTACCCGGCGCGCAACGCGTCGCGATGGGCGGTCAGCCACCATGCAGTCAGAACCAGCGGGCCATTCTGCACTTCACCCGAAGCGATAAGCGCCATCAACTGCTTGTAGCTGATCAGATGGCTGCGAATATCTTCAGACTCGGTCGCGAGCCCGGCAATGCCGTCTGATCCATCGGGCAGATCACAAAGCGCGACATAGTGATACAGAAACTCTGTAATCGCCGCCGGAGACGGGTAGACATTACCCACTGCGTGCAGTTGATCGGCTGAAAGTTCAAGCCGCGCTTCTTCTTGTGCCTCGCGCAGGGCCGCGGCTACTGGTGACTCGAACGGGTCGACCCGGCCTGCGATGGGTTCCAGCGACCACGCATTGGCGACACCGCGCAACCATGGGCCGAAGCGGACCTGTTCGATCAGCATGACCCGGTCGCGGACCGGATCGTAAGGCAAGACCGTGACAGCATCGCTCATCACGAAACCGGCGCGTTTGACCGATACCGACATCTGCCCATCGAACCGGCGAAAGCGCAGATCATCCTCGCGCACGCCGAAATACCAGGCATAGGGCTGGCTGGGTCTGTCCAGAGTGATATCCGCGCGCGACCAATGGCCCCGCAGCGTGTTCAATTCAGGCTCTGCCCGCGCGCGCAGGACCGAGGCCGCATGGCCCAGAGCCATCGGCCAGCGCGCGCGCAACGTGGCGACGGGATGCGTGTCGGCCAGGGACATGATTTCAGCGCAGGCCAGACAGAGCAGTTCTGCCTGCTCTGACGTCAGGTCTACAGCTGGCTGCAGCTCTGGCATATCGGCAGAGGCGCGATACACATGCGCTGTTTGCGCCGCTTGCCCGGCCGGCTGCACTATGATTTCAGCAGGGGTCGCGCCAATCACAGCATGAAGCGCGGCAAGCTGTTCAATGCGCGCGGACGAGAGGTCAAGCACACTCCCCCGCGCCTGTGCCCCGATCTGTGCTGCGCACACCGGCAGCTTCGAGCGATGCGCGAAAATCGCGTGGTCGGGCAAAATCGCTGCTGCGCCGCTGCCAGGTGGCATGTCGAACAGGGCCAGAAAACGCGGATGCGCCCATGGTTCAGGAAGAAAAACTGCCGGCATCAGCGCGCCAGACGACGCGCTTCTGCGACACGGAACACAGTGGTCACCAACAGGGTAATCACGACCGCCACACTGCCCAGCAGGATCAGGAATTCAAGATCGCGCATGCGGTCCAGATGCGCAATCGCTGCCCCTGTTACCCCATGAAACACATCGCCCAAATCCTTGTAGCGCATGGCATAGCCCATTTTGAACGCATCGTAGAACGCATAGAGAAACAGCGCGAGAAGCAGCGTGGCAATATAGCCCTGAACAACAACTGTAAGCCCGCGCAAGTATGAGGGTCCGATGCGCGGCCCCACGAAAGACCACCCGACAAACCCTGCAACAAGGGACAGGAACATGCCACCGATGGGGCTGTCCGGGGGATCGTCGAACAGCAAGAGATAGCGCAGCCCGATAAAATAGCTGAAGGCTGCAAACAGCAACAAGGCGGCGAGACGCGTCAAGGTCGGCATGGTTTGCTCTGTTCTGGTTCTGCTCTGCCGTGAGAATAGCGAAAAACCGCTTTCCAAACAATGAACAGACGCAACCAGGCGCGCCGCGCGTCAGGCAGTGTCAGGATGTTGCAACACCAATTGCGTGACATCGCAGGTCCCACTGGCAAAAGCGCCTGCGCAGGAGGTCAGGTAGAACTCCCACATGCGCTTGAAGCGCGTGTCGTAGCCTAGGGCTGCAATCTCGGGCCAGCGCGCTTGGAATGTCTCATTCCAGCGCCGCAGAGTTTCGCTGTAGCTTTGACCGAAGTCATGCGTGGCAATGTAGCGCAACCCTTGCGATTCGGCCACGCGGCGCACTGGTCCGGGCGCGCCGAGCATGCCGCCCGGAAAGATATATTTCTGAATGAAATCAACATGATTTCGGTAGAACTTAAAGCGATCATCCGGGACCATGATGATCTGGATCACCGCTTGGGCACCGGGCCTAAGCCGCTCTTGCACTGCGCGGAAATAGCGCGGCCAGTATTTCTCGCCCACAGCTTCGAACATCTCGATTGACGCAATGCCGTCGAATTGTCCTTTCGTGTCGCGATAATCCTGCAAGCGGATTTCGACTTGTTGTGACAGCCCCATACGGGCCATCCGGGCCACTGCAAAATCACGCTGCGCTTGCGAAATCGTCAGCCCGGTCACGCGCAACCCGCGTTTCGCGGCGGCGTATTCCGCAAAACCACCCCAGCCGCAGCCGATTTCCAGCACATGATCACCGGGCTTCACCCCCATCCGGTCCACCATGGCCGCATATTTCGCTTCCTGCGCGGATTCCAGTGTCTCGCTGCCCGTGGTGAAGATACCCGAGGAATAGGTCATGCTCTCATCCAGCCACAGGCTGTAGAAATCATTCCCAAGATCATAGTGATAGCTGATATTCTTGCGCGCCTGCGCTTTGGAATTGGCGCGCAGCGCGTGGCGGATGCGCTCAAGCGCGCGGACAATGCGCATGCCTACGGCTTCGTCATAGACGGACGGATTGTCGTCATTGATCAGATCCATGAAAGCCTGCAGATCGGGCGTGGTCCAGCCGCCTTCCATATAGGATTCGGCAAAACCCACATCGCCTTCGCGGATCAGGCGCGCGAACAGGTCCGGGTCATGGACGTGCAGTTCAGCCATATGCCCCGGATGCTGCCCTTCAGCCCGGAACTGCCGCCCGTCCGGCAGCAGGACATCCA
>SKSL01000073.1 GCA_007123015.1 Natronohydrobacter sp.
GATCTGCACATCGCCCAGCATGGCGTAGCTTGCGGTCACGCCGCCGGTGGTCGGATGGGTCAGCACGACGATATAGGGCAGTCCGGCTTCGCGCAGCATGTCCACCGCAACGGTCGTGCGCGGCATCTGCATCAGCGACAGGATCCCTTCCTGCATCCGCGCGCCACCTGCGGCGGAAAACAGCACCAGCGGCAATCGGCGCGCAACAGCATGTTCGCAAGCCGCGATGATCGCATTGCCGACATACATGCCCATCGACCCGCCCATGAATTCGAAATCCTGCGCCACCGCGACAAGCGGTGTGCGCAGCACCTCGCCTTCGGCAACCAGCATGGCCTCTTTCTCGCCAGTTTGTTTCTGCGCCGCTTTCATCCGTTCGGGATATTTCTTCTGATCGCGGAAATGCAGCGGATCGGCCAGTGGCTGGGGCACTGCGATTTCGCGATACATTCCATTATCGAAGAAATTATGGAATCGCTCGCGCGGCGTGATCCCAAGATGATGCCCGCAGGCCGTGCAGACGCGCTGATTCTCGGTCAATTCCCGATGGAATAGCATCGTGCCGCAAGAGGGGCACTTCTCCCACAGATTCTCGGGCATCTCGCGGCGCGAGAAGAAGGAGTTGATCGTTGGGCGGACGTAATTTGTGATCCAGTTCATCAGCGCTTTCCTGCAGGATTACGGTCAAATATGACGCGCGCGCGCGAAATGCAATCAGCGGCGGCGCAGCGCATAGCGACAGGCGGCCCAGACCAGAACCATGCCGAACAGATCAACTGCCATGAGCGGTGCAATCGTTTCCGTGTCGCGCGTCGAAAACGGCAGACGGTAGAGCGCCAGACCATCAAGGGCCTCGCCCGTGGTGAAGATCAGGATCGCGAACAGGTTATTGGTGAAATGCAGGCCCCAGGCCATGCCAAGGGACCCCGAACGCGCTGTCAGGTCGGCCATGATCAGCCCGAAAAACCCGGTCACGACCACCAGCATCCAGGCCGTGTCGCCCATTTCCTCTGGCGCGTAATGCACCAGCCCGAAGAGCAGCGACGGCAGCACCATCCAGACCCAGCGCGAGGCAAATCTTGCCGCGAGTTGCTGCTGCATATAGCCGCGAAAGACCAGCTCTTCGGCACCAGTCTGAATCAGCAACCCGATCAGGGCAAGCGGCAGAAAGGCCAGCCAGACCCCCCATGTTATATTGGGCGTCAGATCGAGCGTAAGGAAGAAAAAGCCAATCCCCGGCAGCGCGAAAAGCGTGAAAATGCCGGTCCCGATCAAGAAATCGCGTGTCACCAGATGCCAAGGGCCAAAGAGCGTGGCGATGGGCCGCTTATGCAGCCAGCGCGTGGCGGCAAAGGTTCCCAGCGCCATGCCGATGAAGGTCAGCAGCAGCAGGATCAATGCGCCGGGGGTGCTGCCTGTGCCGATACTGGGCAGGGCTGTGTCGAAACTGCCCTCTGACTGCATCAACGAGATTCCTCCCGCCATCAGCCCCATCCAACCTGCATAGATCAGCATCATCAGGCCAAGTCCCGCAAAAAGCCGCCAGAGCTGCGGGCGCAAGCGGGCAGGGGCGACATAGCGGTCGAAGGCGCGCGGGTTGAGCAACATGGACAGACCTCTGGACTGGCGTCAGATGCTGCCCGTTAGATAAGGTTCGCGGCAGGGCTTCAAGCACCAAGCGGGCCTTGGGCGTGACTTTGCCGCAGGGGCGTGACAGGATATGCGTCAGGTCACAACAAAGGTGGTCATCTTGGCAGGCGCTGTCGTCGTACTGGTCTTTCTCTTGCAGGTGGCCTTTGTCATCCGGGCGTTGTTGCGTGGCGGGTTGACCCCGGCGGCGCGGCTGGCCTGGGTGGCGGTGATCTCGGCGCTGCCGCTTCTGGGCATCGGGGCGTATTTCCTGTTCGGCGAGGTCCGTCTGCAACGTGCCAATCGCGAACGCATGCGCGAAGTGCGCAACAAATTGCTGGAAGCGCAGGCGGCGCGACCGGATTTGCCGACGGAACTTTATGGGCCGGTCCGCCCGGCCTTTGCCGCAGGTCATGCCATCAGCGGCTTTCTGCCCTTGGCGGGGAACCGGCTGACATTGCTGCCGGAAGGCGATGCCATGATGGATGATGTGTTCAAAGCGATCGACGCCGCCACGCAGCATGTCCATGTCTTGTTCTATATCTGGCTGCCCGATCAGACAGGCACCCGCATGGCCGAGGCGCTGTGTCGCGCGGCTGCGCGCGGGGTCGCGTGTCGGGTGCTGGTCGATGACCATGGCGCGCGGCGGCTGATCCGGTCTCCGCTTTGGACGCAGATGGGGGCGGCAGGCGTCGCGCTTGAGCGCGCGGCCCCGGTGGGCAATCCGCTGATCAGCCTGCTGTTTCAGCGCATTGACCTGCGCAATCATCGCAAGATCGTGGTGGTGGATAATCGCCTGTCCTGGGTGGGCAGCCGCAATTGCGCCGACGCGGCTTTCGCCATCAAGGCCCGCTATGCGCCCTGGGTCGATATCCTGATGCGGCTGGAAGGGCCAGCCGTGCGCCAGCAACAGGCAGTGTTCCTGCACGACTGGATGACTCATCATTCCGAGGACCTGACAGCACTTCTGCAACAAGATGGTCCCGACCCGGATGCGGGCCCGGTGATTTCGCAGGTCATCGCCTCTGGCCCGGATGATATCTATACCACCCCGTCAGACACTTTGCGGGCAATGATCTATGCGGCAACAGATCGGCTGATCCTGACCACGCCCTATTATGTGCCCGATCACGCGCTGCATGTGGCAATCTGTTCGGCGGCCGAACGCGGTGTGCGTGTGCGGCTGATCCTGCCCGCGCGCAATGACAGCCGCATTGTCGGGGCCGCCAGTGAAAGCCTTTATCCTGACCTGCTGCGCGCAGGGGTCGAAATCTTCCTGTTTCGGCCCGGCCTGATCCATTCCAAGATCGTGACAGTGGATGGCGCTTTCGGGATGGTCGGCACGGCCAATCTGGACCATCGCAGTTTCGATCTGAACTATGAAAATTCCCTGCTGATCCAGTGCCCCGAGACTGTCGCAACACTGGATGCGCGCCAGAAAAGCTATGTCGCCCGCGCGCTCCGGCTGGACCGCATGGCCGTGCAGAACTGGTCCAGCTTGCGCAGGCTGCGCAACAACACAGTTGCGCTGGCCTCGCCGCTGTTATGATGCAGGCAGGCCCGCGCGGCGCTCACTCATCCGTATGGGTCAGTTCGGGCACATCATCCTGACCGGCAGAACCCCGCCCCGACAGTGACGGATTCTCGACAAAGAAGCGATGGCAGTTGAACAATTTGCGCCCCTTCCCATCGCCGGGCAGCGTCCGCACAGCCGGGCCTATGGGGTGGATGATCCAGCTTTGCGCCTCATCGGCCAGATTGGCGGCCATGATCTGACTGACGATCTGGGCTTTGACGGTCGGGTTCAGGATTTCGACCAGCGTCTCGACGCGCCGTACCAGATTGCGCCCCATCCAATCCGCCGAGGACATGAAGACCCGCGCCTGTTCCGAGGGCAGCTCTGCCCCATTGCCAAAACAGACGATCCGCGAATGTTCCAGAAACCGACCCACCACGGATTTGATGCGGATATTCTCGGACAGCCCTTCGATGCCGGGCCTGATACCGCAGATGCCGCGCACCACAAGGCTGATCTTCACCCCGGCTTGTGAGGCCGCATAAAGCGCGTCAATCACATCTGCGTCGATGATCGAATTCATCTTGGCCCAGATCGCGGCAGGACGCCCGTCAAGCGCATTCTCGGCCTCATCCGCGATCATTTCCAGCAAGCGCGGTTTCAGCGAAAGCGGCGAGATCGCCAGATTTTCCAGCTGCGCAGGTTCGGCATAGCCCGACAGGTAATTGAACACCCGCGTTGCATCACGCCCCAAGGCCGGATTGCAGGTGAAGAGTGACAGATCGGTATAGATGCGCGCAGTGATGGGGTGGTAGTTGCCGGTTCCCCAATGGGTATAGGTCACCAGCCGGTCGCCTTCGCGTCGGACCACAGTGCTGATCTTGGCATGGGTCTTGTAATTCACGAAACCGTAGACAACATGCGCGCCCGCGCGTTCCAGACGGCGGGACTGGCGGATATTGGCGGCCTCGTCGAAGCGCGCTTTCAGCTCGACCAGCGCGGTCACGGATTTGCCCGCCTCAGCCGCTTCGCACAGCGCCGCGACAATCGGGCTGTCGCGCGATGTGCGGTAGAGCGTCTGGCGGATGGCCAGCACATCCGGATCGCGCGCGGCCTGTTCGAGAAAGCGCACCACCATATCGAAGGTCTCATAGGGGTGATGCAGCAGCATATCCTTGTTGCGGATCGCCGCGAACATATCGCCATGATGGTCCTGCACGCGTTCAGGCACGCGCGGGGTGAAACTGGGCCAGAGCAGATCAGCGCGCTCGTCGAGCACCAGCTCTTTCAGCGAGGCGATGCCCATGATCCCCTCGACCTCGATCACATCGGCTTCGGGGACTTCCAGCTCTTCCATGACGACCTCGCGCAGATCGCGTGGCGCGCCTGCGGAAATCTTCATGCGCACCACTTCGCCGCGCCTGCGTCGTTTCAGCGCCACCTCGAATTCGCGCACCAGATCTTCGGCCTCTTCCTCGACTTCCAGATCGCTGTCGCGCAGCACGGAAAAGGTGCACGATCCCAGAAGCGTGTAGCCAGGAAACAGATTGTCGAGCTCCGCAAGGATCAGTTCTTCGAGAGGCAGCAGACGGATGCTGCCTTTGCCCAAGCGCAGGAACCGGTCAATCTGGCTGGGGATCGGCACCAGTGCATCCAGCTTGCGCCCGCGTTTGTCCTGCAGTTCCAGCGCCAGACAGAAGCCCGCATTGGGAATGAAGGGAAACGGATGTGCCGGATCAATCGCCAGAGGCGAGAGCACCGGGAAGACCTGCGAGAGGAAATACGCCTGCATCGCGGCGCGATCTTCAGCAGTCAGATTGTCGCGTGACAGAATGGTGATCCCGGCCTGGTCGAGTTCGGGGCGCAAGGCACCCCAGACCTCTTGCTGATAATCCATCAGGCGGCGCGCATCTTCATGGATCAGCACCAGTTGTTCGGCCGGTATGCGCCCGTCATCCGAGGGCGTGGTATTGCCTGCACGCGCCAATTCGCGCAGACCGGCCACGCGCACTGTGTAGAACTCATCAAGATTGGTGGCCGAGATCGAGAGGAAACGCACCCGTTCAAGCAGCGGCACACGCGGGTTCATCGCTTCTTCCAGAACGCGCCAGTTGAAGGCCAGCCAGGACAGTTCACGGTTGAAAAACCGCTCGGGTCCAGTGGGATCGAAGTCTTCCAACCGCTGAGGGGGCGGGAAGGGGCTGTGCAGAAAATTCGCGCTGGGCGGCATTTCGGCAGAGATCTCTGGGCGGATGGAGGGCTGCACAGTCATGAGGGCCTTTTGGTCGGATGGGGTGGGCGATCGCCGCGAAACGGGGCGCGTGCGGCTATTTCCGGGCCTGAACGACAGTCTGCCCTTCGGCGGTCAGGCTCAGGCGACCTGTTTCAGCATTCAGACTATAGCCATCAATACGCGCGAGTGCTGCGCCGAAGAGCGCTTCCTGCTCATTCATGCCATCGGGGCAGGCCATCATGGTGGTGGCCACCGCCCCGAAGGACATGACGCCCCCGTGGCGACGATAGCTCCCGATGAAACGGTTGCAGCCCAAAGTCGCACTGGCACGACCATCCATGAAAAAGACCAGCTCAGTCCGCGACGGGAAAACAGTGGGCTGTCCTTCAATCGCGCTGATATTCCACACGCCTTGCGTGAAATCGGTTTCCGGCTGCAGGCGGGCACATTCCGATAGCTCGGCACCATCAACCCTGAGCAGCGCCGTGTCGCCTTTCATGTGGATGGACGTGGCCGGGTTCGACGGGTCGACATACAGGCTGCCCGACGCTGCAGGCTGGGGCTGCATGTCAAGCACCCGTTCATTGACCCGAACCCGCGTTGTCTCTGGCAGCACACCAAGCTCGATCAGGGTATTCCCACAGCCATAGAGCGCAGCGAAGCCCATCTGCGGCAGGCGCAGCGCCCGGACAGTGCCCAGGTCGAGCGGCTGAGCGCCTGCCGGGATCCTTTTCGGTTCACTCAGCCAGAACATTTCATCTGCAGCGCGTAAACCGACACGCAGGATCAGATCCTGATCTGCCGGAACTTCTATGTCATAGGCGAAGGGGCTTTGCTGTCCGTCAGTCGGTCGGCGTTCGCCCATCAGCGGTGTGTCATTGGCTGTGCTGACATCGACAAGAATGATTGTCGTTTCAGGGACCGCCAGTCGTTCGAGCAGCATGATCTGTCCGGTGACCCTGCGCATGTCATCGGCCATGGCAGGTAGGGCAGCACAAAAGCCGATTGTGACAAGGAAAGCACGCAGGCGCATGACTGGACACTCCGAGGTTAGAGACTGACGGGCCAAGTCTAGGCGCGCGGCTGGGCTGACACAAGCCAGATGACATGCTGTGCGTCAATCAGGATCGCATGACATCTGCATGACATCAGCCGCCAATTGGCGCGAGATGGTGCATTTTCGCGCAAGTGATTCGGCATCAAGCTGTGCAACCAAGGATTGTGCCGCTGCCAGCGAACGTTCCATGCGCGGCAGAAGAAACGGGATCAGCTGATCCGAGATGCGCAATTGCCGGTCTGCAAAGAGCTTTGCCAGAACCCCGGCCAGCAGCGCATCATCCGGGGCTGTCAGCGTCGCATGATGGGCGGCCTGCAAGCGCGACATCAGATCGGGCAGCGCGAGGCCCCAGTCGCGCACAGGGCGGCGCGCGGCAAGCAGGAAACGCCCTTTGCGCTCGGCCAGCATGTTATGCAAATGAAATGCTGCGACTTGCAGCTCTGATGCGGTGGCCAGTGCTTCTGCATCATCCAGGGCGACCACTGCGCAGTTGCTCAGACCCTCAAGCCGCGCAGGTGTCAGATCGCGCGCGTTCAGATACTGCGCCTCATTCGCCTGTGCCCAGATATGCAGCAGATGCGTCTTGCCTGACCCTTCCGGCCCGGTCAGGACCAGCTTGCCATTGGGCCATTGCGCGCCGCTCCATCCATCTGCCCCAAGCATGGCCACGGCCTGCGCATTGCACGGTGCAGTGATGAAGCGGCCTTCGGCGAAATCCGCAGGCAGGCTGATCTGCATCGGCATCTGGCGCGGGAAACGAGTCATGGGGTCGGGTCGCTCTTGTCGGCAGCGGGCTTGGAGGGGCTGTAAAGGGCGCTTTCCTGATATTGTATCAGCCCGAACCGCACCAGCACCCCGACCGAGGCCGCGACCGGCACAGCGATCAGCATGCCAGTGAAGCCAAAGAGCATGCCGAAAACCGAAATGGCAAACAGCAGCCAGACCGGGTGCAGCCGCACTGAATTTCCCACGATCCGCGGCACAAGCACATTGCCTTCCAGGATTTGCCCCACGGCAAAGATGATGATGACGGTCCCGATACTGGCGGGCATCCCCCAGAACTGCCAGAGCGCGACCCCGATGGCCAGCACCCCGCCCAAGATTGCGCCGATATAGGGAATGAAGGAAATCAGCCCGGTCACCACCCCGATGGCCAGCCCAAATTGCAGCCCGACCAATCCCAGCGCAGTCGCGTAATAGGTCGCAAGGATCAGACAGACTGTGACCTGCCCTCGCACAAAGCCGGCAATCGCCTTATCGATATCGCTGGCCAGTCCGCGGATTGTGGGCGCATGCTGGCGCGGCAGCAAGTCATCGGCCCCGGCCAGCACACGCGGCCAGTCAAGCATCAGGTAGAAGGCCACGACCGGGGTGATGATCAGAAAGACGATCACGCTGACCAGCCCCGAGACCGAGCGCCAGATCCCTTCGGCCAGCATTGCCCCGCGGTCGCGGATCGCCTCGCCCAGTTGCACCAGAGATGTGTCCAGCGCGGACTCGAAAGCGTCAACATCGGCAATGCGAGCGCTGATCATGTCTTGCAGGCGGCGCAGCAATTCGGGGGCGGTTTCGGTGAATTGCACGGCCTGCGCGATGATCACCGGCAAGATCAGCAGAAAGGCCAGCGCCACAGCCCCCAGCGCCGAGGCCATCAGCGCTGTGACCGCAAGCGCGCGCGGCAGGCCCCATTCGGTCAGCCGCGTGACGAGCGGGTTGAGGAAATAGGCAATCGCTGCCCCGGTCACGAAAGGCAACAGAACCGGGGCGAGCAGCCACAGCACCAGCCCGAAGACCAGCGCCGCGATGGCCCAATAGCGCAGTTGCTGTTCTGGCGAGAGGGCCATGCCTGTCCCTTTTTGGATACCTGTCCGGGTCGCGTGGCAGGCGCCCGCGATCACAATTGCATATGCCGCGCCCGCGCTCCGCGTTCAATGGCCGCTGCATGCAGACGCTCGATCTGCAACTCGTGGCGGATTTCTTCGAGCAGGCGCAATTCGCTCTGCGCAATCTTGCCGTCAGCGGCGGCCACATCGCAGGCCAGGGCATAGGCGGTCTCGACCAGTCTTGCAGGCAGGCTTTCGCGGATCAGACCGAACAGGGCATCAAGCCCGTCTTCTTCTTCCAGCAGATCAAACACAGTCTGCGCGATGGTTTTCAGCCGATCTGCATCATATTCCGCGAATATCGGCAGATGGTTCACGATGGCCTGAATCGCGACCAGTTCAGCCGTGCGGATCTGCATATCGGCCGCCGAAACAGCGATCATGACAGCGACAAGACTGTCTTGCGGGGAAAGCGGGTGTGGCTAGGGGGCCATCTCAAGGTCCTTCAACTAGCATCGCGCGCGAGATTATTGACGGCACTCGGCAGGGGCAATAGGTAGCAAGGCCAAGATCAACCCCCCACAGAGAAGTGACCTCGCCCCATGTGCTCATTGCGTGACGCCGCCCAGAACTCGAAAGCCTGGCCTTTCGAGGAAGCCCGCAAGTTGATTGCGCGCTACAAGGGCAAGGTGCCGGAAAAGGGCTATGTACTGTTCGAGACTGGCTACGGCCCTTCTGGTCTGCCGCATATCGGCACCTTCGGCGAAGTGGCGCGCACGACGATGATCCGCCGCGCCTTTGAAGAATTGTGCGACATTCCCACCCGGCTGGTCTGTTTCTCGGACGATCTGGACGGCATGCGCAAGGTGCCCGACAATGCGCCGGACCCAGAGGCATTGCGCACGCATCTGCAAAAGCCGCTGACCTCGGTCCCGGATCCTTATGGGACGCATGAAAGCTATGGCCACCATAACAACGCCATGCTGCGCCGGTTTCTGGACACGTTCGGCTTTGACTATGAGTTCATCTCGGCGACCGAATTCTATCGCGCGGGCAAGTTCGACGAAATCCTGCTGCGCGCGGCAGAGCGCTATGACGATGTTATGGCCGTCATGCTGAAATCGCTTCGTGAAGAGCGCCAGCAGACCTATTCGATCTTCTTGCCGATCCATCCGGAAACCGGCCGCGTGCTTTATGTGCCGATGAAGCATGTGGACGGCGCGAAGGGCGAGATCACCTTTGACGATGAGGACGGGCGCGAATGGACCCTGCCGGTCACAGGTGGCAATGTGAAACTGCAATGGAAGCCCGATTTCGGCGCGCGCTGGGCCGCGCTGGATGTCGATTTCGAGATGTATGGCAAGGATCACTCGACCAACACGGCGATCTATGACCGGATTTGCGAAATCCTTGGCGGCAAGAAACCCGAGCATTTCGTCTATGAGCTGTTTCTGGATGAAAACGGCGAGAAGATCAGCAAGTCCAAGGGCAACGGGCTGACGATTGATGAATGGCTGACCTATGCCGCGACTGAATCGCTCAGCTATTACATGTTCCTGAAGCCCAAGACCGCCAAGCGGCTGTCCTGGGATGTGATCCCCAAGGCGGTGGACGAATATCACCAGCAATTGCGCGCTTATCCTGACCAGACCCCGGAACAGCAGGCCGCCAATCCGGTCTGGCACATCCATGGCGGCGATGTGCCGACATCCGGCATGGTGGTCAGCTTCTCGCTGCTGCTTAATCTGGTTTCGGTCGCGCAGGCCGAAGACAAGGCCAAGCTCTGGGGCTTCATTCGTGCCTATGCGCCTGAAGCCGCACCAGAGACGCATCCTGATCTGGATCAGGCGGCAGGTTTCGCCGTGCGCTATTTCAAGGATTTCGTGGCCCCGACCCTGTCCTATCGGGCGCCCACGGTTGCCGAGCGTGCGGCACTGGAGGATCTGGCGGGCAAGCTGCGCGACATCGCGGCAACAGGGCAGGTGCCAGCCGCTTATGCGGCTGAGTTCAGCGCATTGAACGAGGAAGTGTTCATGTCGGTTGTGCGTGACACTGGCAAGGCACATGGGTTCGAGAGCCTGCGGGACTGGTTCAAGGTGCTGTATGAGGTGCTTCTGGGCGCGGAACAGGGGCCGCGCTGGGGCAGTTTCATTGCGCTTTACGGCGTTCCCGAAACCGTTGCGCTGATCGACAAGGCGCTGGCGGGCGAGTTGGGGTCTTAAGTGCCCGACAGCGAGGGCCGAGCGCAGATGCGCGATCATGGTGGCGATCTGGACCGGGCGCAGGCGCTTTATGGCGGGACTGATTGGATCGACCTGTCGACGGGCATCAACCGCACGGCCTATCCCTTGCCGGACCTTTCGCCAGACCTGTGGCGTAGCCTGCCGACATCAAGCGCGGTTGCCGGGCTGGAGCAGATCGCCGCTGCCGCCTATGGTGCCCCGCGCGCGCTGGCACTGTCTGGAGCGCAAGCCGCAATCCAGCTTGTGCCGCGCCTGGACCTGCCCGGTATCGCGGCAGTCCTCAGTCCCAGCTATAACGAACATGCAGCCGCGCTGGCCGCGCAGGGTTGGCAGCTGCGCGCCGCACCGGATGTGGATGCGATGGCAGGCGCTGATCTGGCCGTGATCGTGAACCCCAATAACCCCGACGGCCGGGTTTGGTCGGTGCCTGAGTTGAAAACACTCGCGGCGCAGGTCGGGCGGCTGGTCGTGGATGAAAGCTTCATAGATGCGACCCCTGAGCAATCGCTGGCCCCGGCTTTGGCAGATCTGGGCGAACGGGTGGTGATCCTGCGCTCATTCGGCAAGTTTTACGGGCTGGCAGGGCTGCGGCTGGGCTTTGTGCTTGCGGGGGCCGAGATCGATGCCCGCTTGCGCGCACTGGCCGGGCCTTGGGCCGTGAGTGGGCCGGCAATTGCTGTGGGGCAAGTGGCATTGGCAGATCGCGACTGGCGCGATGCAATGACGGGGCGGTTGGCAGCGGATGCCGCGCGCCTCGATGCGTTGGCGGCGCGTGCGGGCTGGGGGTTGGTCGGCGGCTGTGCGCTGTTCCGGACCTATCAGACCGATAGCGCCGAGGCCGCGCAAAACCGTCTGGCGCAGGCCCATATCTGGACGCGCCGCTTTCCCTATAGCGCGACATGGCTGCGTCTGGGCCTGCCGGGGTCTGAGGGGGAATGGGCGCGGCTGGAAGCGTGCCTGTCGATCAGCGCTTGAGTTGGGCTTCCATCCATGCGCGCAGGACGGCGTTCATGCGGGTCTGATAACCGGGGCCTTGTGACTTGAAGAAGTCCAGCACATCGGGATCGACGCGCAGCGAGATCGCTTTCTTTGGCTCTGGTGTGACCAGTTCAGCGCGGGTCCAGTCCACCGGGAACTCCTGTTCACCCTCGTAATCGCCTTGCGCGCGCAGTTTGTCCCAGTCAGTGAGGGATTTCATCTGGCGGATTTCGTCGAGGGTGTAGGTCTTGATATCGTTCGCGCTCATCTTTGCGGGCCTTTCGGGCGGAAATGATGCGGATCACATCTTGTCGCAGTGTGAATATGACAGCGATGACCTGATTTGATAGAGCGCCTACGGCGATCCATCGAGCCTCGATCTCGCTGCGTGCAGGAAGGATCAGGTGTTCAGCGCTGAAGATTTCGACGGCATCAGCGAAGTCAATGTCATGTTTCTGGATATTTGATTTGCGCTTTGTTTCGTCCCAAGAGAATTTGATTACCATAAAGAGATCCTATTCTTTTCTTCGCCGTCATCACTGTATCTCTCCTTGGTCGGTGCCGTCTTCTGCGGCGTGTGTCGTATATACAATACGCCAACACATTTCGCAACCCCCTTCAATTCCGCCCCCCAAGCCTCTATCTCTGCGCGAAGCACAAGAAGGGACACCCCATGACCGACCTGACCCCGCGCGAGATCGTCAGCGAACTTGACCGTTTCATCATCGGCCAGAAGGACGCCAAGCGCGCGGTGGCTGTGGCGCTGCGCAATCGCTGGCGGCGCAAGCAATTGCCTGCGGATCTGCAGGAAGAGGTCTATCCCAAGAATATCCTGATGATCGGCCCCACGGGTGTCGGCAAGACCGAGATCAGCCGCCGTCTGGCCAAACTGGCCCGCGCGCCGTTCCTGAAGGTCGAGGCCACAAAATTCACCGAAGTCGGCTATGTCGGGCGCGATGTGGAACAGATCATTCGCGATCTGGTCGATAGCGCGATCCTGATGACCCGCGAACATATGCGCGAAGATGTGAAAGCCCGCGCGCAAGCTGCGGCCGAAGATCGGGTGATTGCGGCGCTGGCTGGGGAAAATGCCCGCGACGCCACGCGCGAGATGTTTCGCCGCAAGCTCCTGTCGGGCGAGCTGGATAACACTGTGATCGAGATTGAAGTTGCGGATACTTCGAACCCGATGGGGAATATGTTCGACATTCCGGGCCAGCCGGGTGGGCAGATGATGAACCTAGGCGAATTGTTCGGCAAGGCGCTGGGCGGGCGCACGACCCGCAAGAAAGTGACTGTGGCTGAAAGCCATGACCTATTGGTCGCGGAAGAGGCCGACAAGCTGCTCGATGATGAAACCGTCAAGGCCGCCGCACTGGAAGCGGTCGAGCAGAACGGGATCGTGTTTCTGGACGAAATCGACAAGGTCTGCGCGCGCTCGGACATGCGCGGCGGCGATGTCAGCCGCGAAGGCGTGCAGCGCGACCTGCTGCCGCTGATCGAGGGGACGACGGTCAGCACCAAGCACGGGCCTGTGAAAACCGATCATATCCTGTTCATCGCCTCGGGCGCGTTCCACATCGCCAAACCCTCGGATCTGCTGCCGGAATTGCAGGGCCGTTTGCCGATCCGCGTGGAGCTGCGCGCGCTGACCGAAGGCGATTTCGTGCGCATCCTGACCGAAACCGACAATGCGCTGACAAGGCAATATGCGGCGCTGATGGCCACGGAAGAGGTCAGTGTCAGTTTCACCGAAGACGGAATCGCCGCATTGGCCAAGATCGCCGCTGATGTGAATCAATCGGTCGAGAATATCGGCGCGCGCAGGCTTTACACGGTCATGGAGCGCGTTTTTGAGGAGCTCTCTTTCCATGCGCCGGACTGGGCCGGGCAGGCCGTCACAGTCGATGCGGCCTTTGTCGAGACCAATCTGGGCGATCTGGCCCGCTCGGCCGATCTGAGCCGATATGTCTTGTAAGTCTGACACTGGACTCGCGCAGGTCTTTTCTTATATAACTGCTCAGGAATAGAACTCTTGGAGGGTTTGAGATGAGCGCGGAACAGAGCGAAGGCGATCTGCTGATCAAGCCCTCTAGCACAGAGCATGCGCTTTATGAGCCGATTGTCGAAGCCTGCAAGACAGTGTTCGACCCGGAAATCCCCGTCAATATCTTTGACCTGGGGCTGATTTACACGATCAAGATTGCCGATGATGGTAAGGTTGACGTGATCATGACGCTCACTGCGCCAGGTTGCCCAGTCGCCGGAGAGATGCCGGGTTGGGTCGCAAATGCGATTGAAGCCGTGCCGGGGGTGCAATCTGTCGATGTCGAAATGACCTTTGACCCGCAATGGGGCATGGACATGATGTCAGATGAAGCCCGGCTTGAACTCGGCTTCATGTGATCCGCGCCCGGCACATGGCGTAATCTTCGCGTAGAAACAAGGTGTAAGACGATGTTCGCGATCCCCGGAAAATCCCCTGTGACCCTGACGCCCGCTGCGGTGCGCCAGATTCAGCGCCTGATGCAGCGCGAAGGTGCCTCTGGTTTGCGGGTTGGGGTGAAGAAAGGCGGCTGCGCTGGCATGGAATACACGATGGAGACCGCTGCCGAGATCCATCCGCATGAAGAAGTGGTCGAGCAGGATGGCGCGCGGGTGATCATCGCGCCCATGGCGCAGATGTTCCTGTTCGGCACCGAGATCGATTATGAAACAGGTCTGATCGAGAGCGCTTTCAAATTCCGCAATCCGAACGTGACTGATGCCTGCGGCTGTGGCGAGTCGATCAAGTTCGACGATGTCGAGACTTTGACCGAGCGCATGAACAAGGCGAAGGCCGAAGGCTGATTGCATCCTTGCACTGGGCAGCGTATCCCTGAGGGCAAAAGGGAGCGCAACATGTCGGACGCCTGTAAACTCGCCGCTGGAAACTGGAAAATGAACGGTCTGCGCGCTGATCTGATCGAGGCGCGCGCTCTGGCTGAAAGCTGCGCCGCGATGTCTTGCGGCGTGCTGCTCTGTCCACCTGCCACGCTGATCAGCGCCATGGCAGAGGCTGTCGCGGGCAGCAAGGTCATGGTGGGGGGACAGGACTGTCACGCCAATGTCTCGGGCGCGCATACAGGCGATATTTCAGCGCAGATGCTGGCCGATAGCGGCGCGCGTTATGTGATCCTTGGCCATTCGGAACGCCGCGCGGATCATGCTGAACAGTCCGCCGATGTCGCGGCCAAAGCGCAGGCAGCGCATTCTGCCGGGTTGGTCGCGATTGTGTGTCTGGGCGAAACCGAGGCCGAGCGCGATGCAGGCCAGACCCTCGATGTGGTCCTGCGTCAATTGCGCGAGTCCCTGCCTGAGGGGGCGGCAGCGGCAAATACGGTCATCGCCTATGAACCGATCTGGGCCATTGGAACAGGCCGCACGCCGACCCTTGAACAGATCGCTGAAGTGCATGACGCGCTGCGCGTAAATCTGCCGGAGTCCGCGATTTCACTGCTCTATGGTGGATCTGTCAAGCCCGGCAACGCAGCCGAGATCTTTGCCATCGCGAATGTTGACGGTGCGCTTGTCGGCGGGGCCTCGCTGAAAGCTGCGGATTTCGGGGCAATTGTCGCAGCGCTGGACGCGGCCTAGTGTTCGCCGTCTGACACAAGGTTCCCGTGTGCCAGACGCCGTCAGTGGCCAAGGTCAGCTATGCGGGACGGAGCTGCCAGTCGCGCTGGGCGGCACTCTATTGAATAGACATAGCGCTTCCGCGAAAGTCTTGTGATACGAAAACCGCGCTCTATGGCGCGTCAGGATCCGGGCGAACACGCTGTGCAATAGCCGCTCGCAGTGCTTCGCCTTCGGTACGGCCGCGCTGGTAGCTTTGCTGGTGACCATTAGGCAGTCCATGGGCAAATGAGTTCTCGTCAAGCAGACCATCAGAGATGCCCTTCTTATGAGAAAGGCCGTGGCCGTGGGGGATGTCTCGTTCGGGCATAGCTCACTCCATTATTGAAAAGCAGTTTGTGTTTCAGCCTCTCTTTTTGTTTCAGCAAAGAACGGAACTCCTACCTGACCGTCTTGCTTGTCGAATTGTCGAGCCGACATAGCCGCTTCTCGGCTCGAGTAGGGACCGTTTATGACCCATGAGCCGGGTGGTTGTGGGGTTGTCTGCC
>SKSL01000028.1 GCA_007123015.1 Natronohydrobacter sp.
CAGCCGCAGCCGCAGGCCCTGACGGTCAGGCCCCTCGCCCGTCTCGCGCAATTCGATCAGGCGCGGCAGTGGCAAGGCGTCAAGCGGCAGATCCGGGCCAAGCCAGGCTTCCAGCAAGCCCGCCTGTTCGCTTTGGTCAAGCACCCGCGCCGCTTCAATGCCAGGGGTTGTGCGCAGCACCTCAAGCACCAGGTCGGTCTGCAGGTCAAGCTCTTCCGGGGGCGCGGCGATGCGCACAGTCGCCGTCTGTGCCAGCGCCTCGGACCAGCTTGCGGCCAGCCGTGCAGACGTGACCGCCAGGGCCAAGGCGAAGACCGCCAGAAACGCCATGGCAGCAGATGACAGTGTGACCAGCCAGACGCTCTGGCCGCGCCCCGGCACCACAAGGCGTGCTATCGCCTTACTGCTCACAGCTCCGCCCCCGCAAGTTGCAATTTGCGCCCCGATATCCGCATCACCCGGGCCTGCACCTGCGCTTTCGCAAAGCGGATCAGGTTCAGGTCATGGGTCGCAATCAGCACGGCTGTGCCCATCCGGTTCAACTCGATCATCAGCATCATCAGCCGCTGGGACATGTCCCAATCAAGGTTTCCGGTTGGCTCATCTGCCAGAAGCACATTCGGGGCGCCGATGATCGCGCGCGCGAGCGCCGCGCGCTGGCGCTCACCACCGGAAAGCGTGGGCGGCAGGGATTTGGCCTGTTCGGCCAGTCCGACCCATCCCATCAGATCGCGCACATCCCGTTCATTCACCGGACGGCCTGTCGCTGTCAGCGGCAGGCTGATATTGGTCTCGACATCCAGATGATCAAGGAACTGGCAATCCTGATGGACCACCCCGATCCGGGCGCGGGTTTCAGCCAGATCGTCGCGGCTCATGGCGCGCAGATCACGGTTCATCAGACTGACCTTGCCCAGACTGGGCAGCAATTCACCGTAGCAGAGCTTCAGGAAGGTGCTTTTCCCGGCCCCTGAAGGCCCGGTCAGGAAATGGAAACTGCCAGGTTCCAGACGGACAGAAACATCCCCGAACAAAGGCCCACCGCCATAGTCATGCGACACGTCTTCGAAAACAATCATGCGCCCATCCTGCCGGACCATGCCTGCGGCATGTGCGCCTTTGGGGACATAACGCTGTAAGCAAGAGCAGACTGGATCATTGGCGCGACCTTCCGGACAGATATGTTAATAAAATTTGCGTTTTCTGTTTCGCTTGCTACAACATGTGGAAGGGTTGGCCAAAGGCCAATCAAGAGCATCAGGCAGGGTTCAGTCATGCGCATCGTTTGTCCAGCTTGCAACGCTCAATATGAAATTGCCGATGACCTTCTGCCCGAAGAGGGCCGCGAGGTCCAGTGCTCGGCTTGTGGGACCGTATGGTTTCAGGAACGACGCGGGACGAATCCCAGAGTAAAACCAGCACTGGCACCAAGCCTGTCTGCCGCGGCCACAATGCCACCAGAGACTGCCGTATCCTCTGCACAGGTGCCGCTGACTGATCCGCCCCAAGCGGGCGACGCTGAAGCTGGCGCAGCGGACCTGCCAGCGCACACGCAAGACGGGGAGCCGGCAGATACGGCAATATCACCAAACCCTGATCCGGAACATGAAAGCGCGGCCACGCTTCACAATGTGAAGCCGCCCAGCCCCGAGACGCTGGATATCCTGCGCAAGGAAGCTGAATTCGAAGCACGACAGCGGGCCCGCGAAGCCAATAGGCTGGAAAGCCAGCCTGACCTTGGGCTGCTTGGGGCGGCCCCATGGCCCAGCAACCCGCGCGATGATGCCATAGCCGCTGAATCCGCGCCATCCGATCCGGCGCAGGCGCGCGACGCCCCGAAAGGCGCGGCCTTCCCGGATATCGAGGATATCAGCGCCTCGCTCGACCCGATCAGCAGTGCACGCGGTCGATCCGGGGCTTCCGGCGACAAGATCCTGGTCCCGCCCACCAGTGCCGAGCGCAACGCAAGTTTTATCCGAGGGCTGATCATGCCGCTGGCCGTGGCGCTGGTGCTGGTTGCGCTTTACCTGATCGCGCCAGTGATCGGGTCGGCAGTGCCTGCACTGACGCCCGTGACATCAGGATATGTCAATGCCGTCGACGGATTGCGCATCACGCTGGCCGGACTGCTTGGCCGGTAATTGCAAATCCTGCGCCCGCAGCCCCCGCCTGTGATCCGCGCGTCAATTGCCGCCGAAAATCGAGCCAAGAATCCCGCGGATCGTGTCGTCCAGACCTGATCCGCTTTCCTGCGGGACGGGCTGCGCGGTCGTGCGACTGGTTGCCTCACTGCCCGGAGGATCCAGCACAGGGCGCTGCGGCTCGACCATCGGCAAGGGCCGTGGCGACAAGCCGCGATGCACGCGCGTCATGGTCTCGCGCCAGATTTCGGCCGGAAGCCCCCCGCCTGTGACACCTGTGAGCGGCGAATTGTCATCATAACCCATCCAGACCCCGGCGACATAATCTGCCGTGAAGCCGATGAACCAGGCGTCACGGGCAGCTTGTGTGGTTCCGGTCTTGGCGGCGATTTGCCAATCGGGCATCCGGGCACGCCTACCCGTGCCGCTGGTCACCACCTCGGTCATCATCCAGGTCAGCACCTGCGCCGAGCGCTCCGAAATCACCCGCTCGCCGATCCCGCTCGAGGCCCCGAACAGCGGGGTCGGATCGCCCAGCAGATTGAGTTGTTCAATGCCATAGGGGCGCACGGCATTGCCACCGTTCAGGATACCCGCATAGGCCGCTGTCATTTCCAGCAATGTCGATTCCGATGCGCCCAGCGCCAGCGCCGGACCTTCCGCCAGTTCACTGCGCAGTCCGAATTGATTTGCGACTTGGCGGACACGGTCGCGGCCCATCGCTTCAGAGATGCGCACAGCCGGCGTGTTGAGCGATCTGGCCAGCGCTTCGGTCAGGGTCACGAATCCATGAAAGCGATTGTCGTAATTGCGCGGAGACCACGGGCCGGATCCGGGGATATTGATGGTCAGAGGCGCATCCTCGACAATATCGAAAGGCTCGAACCCGTTCTCAAGCGCTGCGGCATAGAGGAACGGCTTGAAGGACGAACCGCTCTGCCGCATGGCCTGGCTGGCCCGGTTGAACCCGCCCACGGAAGGGGACCGCCCGCCAACCATGCCGCGCACCGCCCCATCGGCGGACATCACCACGACAGCCACTTCCGCTTCAGAGCCTTCGCGCACGCGATTGGTAAAAACCTCGGCCACAGCGTCTTCGATCGCCGTCTGGATCCGCGGATTGAAGGTTGTGCGCATGATCACGTCTTCGGTCGTATTCCGGGTCAGATAGGCCGGGCCGGATTGCATCAGCCAATCGGCGAAATGGATGCCGCGCTGCGCCTCGGCCTGCTGTGACAATGTGGCCGGAAAGGCACGGGCTTCGACGACTTCATACTCGGTCAGATAGCCCTGTTCCGCCATCAGGCCGATCACGACATTTGCGCGCGCCTGCGCCCGCGCCAGATTTCGGGTTGGTGCCAGCAGGGACGGTGCGGGCAGCAGCCCGGCCAGCATCGCAGCCTCGGACGGGCCAAGATCTGCGGCACTGCGCCCGAAATAGCGCTGCGCCGCCGCCTCGAAGCCGCGCGCACCCGCCCCAAGGAAAGCACGATTCATGTAGATCGTCAGAATTTCGTCCTTGCTGAACTTCGCCTCGAGCGCGAAAGCATAGGGCACTTCCTTGATCTTGCGCCATAATGTGCCGCGGCGGCAATCTTCTTCATAGGCGGATTCAGAGGCCCATTCATCCGGGTCGAATGGCACGCCCAGACACAGAAGTTTCGCCACCTGCTGCGTGATCGTAGAGCCCCCTGCCCCGGAAAAGGCACTGCGCCCGGATTGCAGGTTTGTGCGGATCGCCCCGGCGATCCCGCGCGGACTGATGCCAAAATGCGAATAGAAGCGCCGGTCTTCGACAGCGATGATGGCATTTCTGAGATGCGGCGACACAGTGTCAGCGGTAGTCGCGCCGCCGAATGTTTCGCCCCGCCAGGCGAAAACGGTTCCATCCGCGTCGATCATCGTCACCGAGCCCCGCGCCCGCGCATCGAGCAGATCATCGAGCGGCGGCAGTGTCGTATAGAAATAGATTGATGCAACCGCGACAATTGCGATCAAAGTCGCCGCAAGACGCCAGGTAACGCCCCACACCAGACGCCAGATCAGCGACACAAGCCCCGAGACGAAGCGCACAAGAATATTCCCGCTCTTGCGGCGCGTGGCCTTGCGGGGCTTTGCGGTGCGGGAATTTGATGCCCCGCTGGTGCGCGCCTGTTTGGTCTTGCGCGCTGGTGCCGCGCGTTTATCGGCAACAAGCCTGCGCCTGCTTCCGCCTGTGCTGCTCATGCCGCGGTCCTGGATCTTGCCTGCATCTGCTTGCCATCATCTTACGCAATTCGTGTGCTCAATGACATCATGGACCCGCGAATACTACCGACTTCGCGAGAAGTTGTAACATGAGAGACTCACATTCGCGATCCCGTAATTGCCTATATTTTTAGCTTTGACTTAATTTTGTGCACATTTTTTTCGATTTTCGCGCGAGCGCCTGTCGGGACGACACCAAATTATTGAGCCTCGCGGCTGCACATCCCCTGATGACGGCGTGCGACTGACATGACTTTCGCTCTGAAGAAAGGGGATAGCCTGTGAAATACATCATAGCGGCAATAAAACCGTTCAAGCTTGAGGAAGTCCGCGAAGCGCTGACTGCCATCGGCGTGCGCGGGATGATGGTAACAGAGATCAAGGGGTTCGGCGCCCAGTCCGGTCATACCGAGATTTATCGCGGGGCCGAATATGCCGTGAATTTCGTGCCGAAACTGAAGTTGGAAATCGGCGTTTCCGACGCAATGGCCGATCAGGTGGTTGAAACTCTTCAAAAGACTGCGCGCACGGACAAGATCGGAGATGGCAAGGTGTTTGTGCTCGATCTGCAAGCGGCAACGCGCGTGCGCACAGGAGAGACTGGCGATGAGGCGCTCTGAAACCATGGCGGGACAAACACAAGAAGGACCTATGTTGATGCAACTGAAAAAAATACTTCCTCTGGCAGCGCTGGCAGTGGCACTGCCCACGCTTGGCCTGGCACAGGAAGCTGAGGTCGTCGCAGATGATGCCCTTGAGGCGGTCATCGCGTTGAATACCGAGATGGTGTTCATCCTGAACTCGCTCCTGTTCCTGATCGGCGGCTTTCTGGTCTTCTTCATGGCAGCCGGTTTCTGCATGCTGGAAACGGGTCTTGTACGCTCGAAGAACGCTGCGATGCAGGCGACCAAAAATGTGGCGCTGTTCTCGTTGGCGGGGATTGCTTATTTCGTGGTCGGCTTCAACCTGATGTACCCGCTGGGTGATTGGGTGATCGAAGGTTGGCTTGGTGGCGTATCACCGACTGTACTGGAGCCTGTCGGCGTCGAACTGGCCGATGTGGATGACATCGAATATGCCTCCATCGGCTCGGACTTCATTTTCCAGCTGATGTTCTGTGCGGCCACGGCCTCGATCGTGTCGGGTGCTGTCGCTGAGCGTGTGAAGCTCTTCCCGTTCCTGGTGTTCGTGGTCATCCTGACCGGGATCATCTACCCGATCCAGGCAAGCTGGAGCTGGGGCGAAGGCTTCCTTGACGAAATCGGCTTCCTCGACTTCGCAGGGTCTTCGATTGTGCATGGTGCGGGTGCTTCTGCTGCTCTTGCAGGTGCCTTGGTCATCGGTGCGCGCTACGGCAAATATGGCAGCGACGGCAAGATCACGGTCATGCCGGGCTCGAACCTGCCGCTGGCGACACTGGGGATGTTCATCCTGTGGTTCGGCTGGTTCGGCTTCAATGGCGGCTCGCAGCTGGCCATGGGCACGATTGCCGATGTCGCTGATGTCAGCCGCATCTTCGCCAACACCAACCTGGCCGCATCGGGCGGGGCTGTGGCAGCGCTGATCCTGACCACGATCCTCTACAAGAAGCCCGATCTGACCATGGTCCTGAACGGTGCCTTGGCGGGCCTTGTGTCGATCACAGCAGAGCCGCTGACACCGGGTCTGGGCATGGCGACACTGATCGGCGCTGTTGGTGGGATTATCGTCGTGCTGACTGTGCCGCTGCTGGACAAGATGAAGATCGACGATGTCGTCGGCGCGATCCCGGTTCACGGTTTTGCGGGTATCTGGGGTACGCTGGCCGTGGTCCTGACCAACCCTGATGCCACGATTACAGCGCAGCTGATCGGCATTGTGTTGATCTTCGGCTTCATGTTCGTAGCCTCTCTGGTCGTCTGGCTGATCCTGAAAGCTGTCATGGGCGTGCGCGTCAGCGATGAAGATCAGGTCACTGGCCTCGACAAGACCGATATGGGCATGGAAGCCTATCCGGAATTCAGGAACTGATCTGACGCTCCGTTCGCTTGACCCTAGGAAGGCCCCGCTGCGAGCGGGGCCTTTTTCATGGACCGGGCCGAAGCGCGCCATGTCCGTTGCGGGTAAGGTGCGTGGTGACCACGCACCCTACGGCGTCCGTTCAGCGCAGCGCGCGGCCCTTGATGACAGCATCCTGCCCAAAGCGCTCCCGCAACTGGTCCATTGCCCGCTCGGCATGTGCGCGCCGCTCCGCCTGCGGGTCCAGCAGATCAGAGTTGACCCCTGCCCCCGGACCAGCGCTCAACTCGGACAATCCGACACCGATCAGGCGAAAAGGTCCCTTGGGCGCTGCATGCACCAGCAAAGGCTGCGCGATACGCCAGATCACATCGGCCAGCGCCGTCGGGGCGTCGAGCCCGCGGCGCCGGGTCAGGATGCGATGATCGCGCTGCTTCAGCTTCAAGGTGACAACCCGTCCTGCCAGCCCTTTCGCCTTGGCCCGTGACGAAACCTGTTCGGCCAGCCGCCACAGATGCCCCTCCAGCAGATCGCGGTCGGAAAGGTCCGCGTCGAAAGTGGTTTCCTTCGAGATGGATTTCACAGCCCGGTCCGGAGCGACCGGACGCGCATCCTGCCCGCGCGCCAGATGCCACAGCCGTGTTCCCATCTGCCCGAAACGCGCCACCAGCGCGGCCTGATCCCAGCGCAGCAGATCATCAATCACCCGGATCCCCGCCTGTTCCAGCTGCGCGCGGCTCGCCGCCCCCACACCCCAGATCAGGCTGACCGGCTTGCCGCGCAGGAAGGCCGCAGTCCCCGCGCGATTGATCACCGAAAATCCACGCGGCTTGTCCAGATCCGACGCGATCTTCGCCAGAAACTTGTTATGCGACAGGCCGACAGAGCCGGAAAGCCGCAACTCGCGCTCCATGCGCTGCACAAGTCGCGCCAGCATCACAGCCGGTGGGGCCCCATGCAACCGCGCGGTGCCGGACAGGTCCAGAAAAGCCTCATCCAGCGAGAGTGGTTCGATGGCGGGCGTCATCGCTTCCATCATCCCC
The DNA here is from genome assembly GCA_007123015.1 of Natronohydrobacter sp. Classification (GTDB taxonomy): domain Bacteria; phylum Pseudomonadota; class Alphaproteobacteria; order Rhodobacterales; family Rhodobacteraceae; genus Roseinatronobacter. The sequence goes on from SKSL01000028.1 coordinate 7,430, forward strand.
CGGATTTCGCGCGACGCCGCCTGATACGCGTCAAAGCGCGGCTTGACGATCACGGCTTCCGGACAGAGTTGCAGCGCCTTGAACATGGGCATGGCTGAGCGCACCCCGTGGATACGCGCAATATAGCAGGCTGTGGTCACAACACCGCGCTGCCCACCCCCGACAATGACAGGCTTGTTGCGCAGTGCCGGAGTGTCGCGTTTCTCGACGCTGGCATAGAACGCATCGCAGTCCATATGCGCAATCGACAGATCAAACAGCTCTGCATCCGCCACCACGCGCGGCGAATGGCAAGACGGGCAGCGCGGCCCGGCCTCGAATCGGGTCAGACAGTCACGACACAGCGCAGGCATGACCGTTAGATAGCGCGCCACTGCCCGGTCTGGCCATGCGCTTTGCAGAATTTTCGGTCAGGGGCGCGCGACACTGCAATCCATCGCACGCGCAGACAGCCGCAAACAGGCGCGTTCGGCCTCGGCTTCGGTCAATCCAGCGAAACTGGCTTCGAAACGGCCACTCGTCTGGCGGATCCGGCTGACACCGTTACCCAAAGAGGCGGCTTCAGCCATCTTCACAGTGATCAGACTGCGCTCTGCTGCAGCGCGGGAATTGAACTGCCCCAGCGACACGCCCCAAAGCCGCCCACTGTCCGAGGTTGACAGGCGCACCATGCGTTGCCCGGTCTCGACATGCGCTTCGACCACAGAGGCGATGGCCTGTTGTTCTGCATCACGTTGCAGCGGGCCACCAGGCAACGAATCAGACTGCGGGTCTGGTGACGAGCTGGTCAGAATGATGCCCGGATCCGGCGCAGCGACTGGCCTCTGCTCGGGCATTTCCGTCAAGCTTGCAGGCTGGATGTCCGTCACAACCGCAGCCAGTTGGGTGGGCTCTGCCACCTGGTCTGAAACCGGTGACGGCACAGAGGGTACAGCAACACTCGCAGCCCCTGATAATGTATCCGCAGCGCCGATCCAGACAGTGTCATCGTCAAGCAAATCGCGTGCTGCGATCTGTTGCTCTCGCGCTTCACCAAGCCCCGGACTGCTGGGCGCGCTCGCTTCGACCGCTTCCGAGGCCATCTGCACCGCCTGCGCTATATCTGCGGCAATGGTCTCTGCCTGCTCTGGAATGTCCGCGCGCGCGGCGCTGCCCGCATCAGCGACTGCGCGCGCAAGGCTCTCGGGCCGTTGGGGCGGTGCTGCGCGCGCCAACGCTGCCACAGGGGCTTTCTCGCTGGTCTCATGACCGGACGCGTCACTGGCAACAGCATCATCCGCCGGGGTTTCAGGGACAAGCGCGGTGGCCAAGGCTTCCGCTTGTGCCTGTTCGGCACCGTCCACCGCTTCAGGGTCCGCCAGCTGGAACCCTGCTGCGACTGCGGCGGCAAGCTGTGCCGCTTCATCCTGTTCAGGGGTTGCAAGCCCTGCCGCTTCGCGCGGTGGTGGCGTGACGGCCAAGGTCTGCGGCGCTGTTGTCACGGCATCTGCTTCAGCCAGTTGCGCCGTGCTCTCTGCCGCCACCATCTGCTCTGACGTCGCCACGGCCGCGACAGCCGTATCGACACTGTCACGCAGCGCGATCAACAGGTCCTCGGGCGGCGTTTCGACAGGGCGCGGCAGCGGACGCGGGCTCTTGCGCACAGCGCGCTGCAGACGGATGGTCTTGGCCGCCCCGCCCTGTTCCGGATTGCGCGCCGAACCCGTCTCGCGCGGGGCCGCAGCGACGGCCGTGGTGCCGCGCCCTTGATAGGCGGGCGTGCGCGGCGCGCGCGTCGCGACGCGGTTCGGCGCGCGGCTGAAGCCGATGTCCATCAGTTCCGCGACATGGGCATTGCGCGCAGCCGCAGATGTCCCGCCGAACATGGTCGCGATGATATGCTTGTTGCCACGCTTGGCCGAGGCTGTCAGATTAAACCCTGCCGCGCGCGTGAACCCGGTCTTGATGCCGTCGGCCCCAGCATAGGCATCGAGAAAGCGGCGATTCGTATTGGGCACGACGCCAACCCCCGCATGGTCACTGCGGCGCGAGAACATGTTGAAATATTGCGGGTAGTCGAAATAGAGTTGGCGGCCCAGAATGGTCATGTCGCGTGCAGTCGAAACATGCCCGGCCTGCGTCAGACCATGGGGATTGCGGAATGTGGTGTTGGACATGCCCATCGCCCGCGCAGTGCGGGTCATGCGCTCGGCAAAAGCCTCGACCGAGCCGGAGATCCCTTCAGCGATGACAACACTGGCATCATTGGCCGACCGCAGTGCTGCGGCGCGCAGCAGATAGCGCAGGGAAATCCGTTGACCGGGACGCAGACCAAGACAGACACAGGTCGTCTGGGTCGCGCGGCGACTGACCGTGAACTGCGTGTCCAGCGTGACTTCGCCATGTTTCACTGCCTCGAACGCGACATAAAGCGTCATCATCTTGGTCAAGGAAGCGGGGTGCAGCTTGGTGTCATGGTTGCGCGCGAAGATGACATCACCGTTCCGGGCATCCATCACCAGCGCAGCATAGGGGGCAGCTTGTGCGCCACCAGCCGCGATCACAGCACATAGGATCAAAACCATCGCCAAGACATGGCGACTTGCTCGCATAAGGTGCGCTTGCATTCCGTGCCTCTGTCCTTGCCCGCGATTTTTGTGCGGGTCATCTGCTCAATCTAGAAGGTAGCACGCTGCACGGGACAGGAAAAGAAAGAAATTTCATGGTCTTTGCATGTGTTCTTCATGTATACGCACGCAAATTCTGGTAGCCAAAGCAGAGGCGCGCCACCACATGCGGCGCAGCCGCTCAGCAGTCATCGATCCAGCACAACAATTCGGGCAACTGTCCCAGATCAGAAAGCCGGCGGAAACGCGGATGCAGTGACGGGGCTTCGGCATATTCGATCTCCCAGACCAGCCCATGCGGCACATAAACGCCCCACCCCCCGGCCATGATCGGCGGAATCACATCTGAGCGCATGGAATTGCCGACCATCAGCGCGGCCTCTGGCCCCTCACCATGGCGCGCGAAAATCTCGGCATAGACGGGCGCGGTCTTGTCCGAGACGATCTCGACCGCGTCAAACATCTCTCCCAGCCCCGATTGCGCCAGTTTGCGTTCCTGATCGAGCAGATCGCCCTTGGTGATCAGCACCAGCCGATGTGCGGGCGCGAGCGCGGCAATCGCCTCTTGTGCATGGGGCAGCAATTCGATCGGATGGCGCAGCATGTCCTGCCCGGCGGCCAGCAATTCGGCAATCACGCGCGCAGGCACTTGATGATCCGTGACTTCAATGGCTGTTTCGATCATCGAGAGCGTGAATCCCTTCACACCGAAGCCATACTGCCCAAGGTTCCGCCGCTCGGCGGCGAGCAGCCGCGCCATCAGGGTCTCTCGGTCCGTGTAATCGGACAGAAGCGTTGCAAAATGCTCCTGTGTCATGCGGAAGAAGCGTTCATTGTGCCAGAGCGTGTCATCAGCATCGAAACCAATCGTCGTGATGCGGGTCATCTGCGGGTGTGTTCCTTGGGCAGGTGGTTTCCGAGTCATGTCAGACGGGGCTTTTCAGTCTGCACTGTTACGCTATATTCCCGAGAAGCGTAATTCTTAAGATGCAGAAGGCGAGTTCATGACACGCATCCTGACCGCACCGCAGATGTCCGACCGCACCCCGAAAGGGCCGGAAGAGGATGGCGGTGTCGTCACCAAGCCCAAGACCCGCACGCAGCGTCCACCGATGTACAAGGTGATGCTGCTCAACGACGATTACACTCCGATGGAGTTTGTCGTGCATGTGCTGGAGCGGTTCTTTGGCATGTCGCATGCCATGGCGTTCGATATCATGCTGACTGTGCATAAAAAGGGGGTGGCTGTGGTTGGTGTCTTTTCTTATGAGGTCGCGGAAACCAAGGTTGCTCAGGTGATGGATTTCGCGCGTCGCCATCAGCATCCGTTGCAATGCACGCTGGAAAAGGAATAGGCGCTGCGGCGCGTCCCATGCTCTCGACCTTCCCGATCTATCAAGACCCTGCACCGCGCGCAGCCCGGCTGGCTCTGGCCTTTGATACTGGTCTGCGCCTGCCCAGCGGGACTATTTCTGTCTATCGTCCCCGCGCTGGCGAGGATTTTGCGCCTCTCGACCCGCGACGGGTGCGGATGGTGCAGAGTTTTCGCCCTGACCACGACGCTTTGGCCCGGATGGGCTGGGATGTGGGGACGGCCCCGGCCCCGGCCCCAGTGGCGATGATCTGTTTGCCACGCGCCAAGGCCGAAGCGCTGGCACGGATCGCAGAAGCTGTCGCGCAAGGCGCAGAACTGGTGCTGGTCGACGGGCAGAAAACCGATGGTGTCGAGGCCGTGTTGAAAGCCCTGCGCGCCCGCGTGGCTGTGTCGGACCCGATCTCGAAAGCACATGGCAAGCTGTTCTGGTTCGCGCCGGGCACCGCGGATTTCAGCGACTGGGCAGCGTCTGTTCATATCGTGCAGGATCCGACGCTTGGCGATTTCCGGACCCTGCCGGGGGTGTTTTCTGCCGATGCTGTGGATACGGGATCGGCCCTTCTGGCGCAGTCTTTGCCAGAGACCTTGCCTGCGCGCATGGCGGATCTGGGGGCGGGTTGGGGCTATCTCTCGGCAGCCTGTCTGGCGCGCAAGGGCGTGACGGAACTGCATCTGGTCGAGGCCGAAGCGCAGGCGCTTGACCTTGCGCGCATCAATATCCGCGATCCGCGTGCACAGTTCCATTGGGCCGATGCGACTGGCTGCAGCCTGCCTGTATCGCTGGACGGGATCGTGATGAATCCGCCCTTTCACATTGGACGCAATGCGCAGCCTGCGCTGGGGCTGGCCTTTATCGCGCATGCCGCGCGGATGCTGGGGGCGCGCGGGACAGTCTGGATGGTGGCCAACCGACATCTGCCCTATGCTGACGCCCTGGAGCAGTGCTTTGCGCGGGTCGAGGTTCTGACCGAAACAAGTGCCTTCCGCATCTGGCAAGCAAAAACGCCGCGCAAGGAGACACAGAGTGTGGCGCGCAAACAGGGACAGGTGAGATGAGTTATTCCATCGCAGGCAAGACGGCCATCGTGACAGGTGCCGCAAATGGGGTCGGTCTGGCCATCGCGCGGCATTTCGTGGCCCAGGGCGCGAATGTGGTTCTGGCTGATCGTGATGAATCGAGGCTGAAATCTGAAGTCGCGACACTTTCCGGCTCGGATGAGCATGCGATCTTCTTCGCAGGGGATTTGCGTGAACGTCTGACGATTGCAAATCTGCTCTCGGCGACAGTCGATGCTTATGATCGCGTGGACATTCTGGTGAATGCCACCCGGTCCTGTATCGCGTCGGACCCGCTGGATGATCAGAGCGACGCTGTCGCTCTCGCCCTGCAGCAAAATCTGATCACCAGTCTGAAATTGTCACAGGCAATTTCGAAACGGATGATTGCGCAGGCGGAGGGCTCGGAAGAACGGCGCAAGACGATTGGCTCGATCATCAATCTCTCATCCATTGCAGCGCGACGCACACAGCCTGAATTGATGGCCTATTCGATCGCATCAGCCGCTCTGGACCAGATGACACGGTCGATGGCTGTGGCCTTTGCCAATCACCGGATCCGCATCAATGGTGTGGCGCTTGGATCCGTGATGAGTGCCAATCTGAAGGACCAGATGCAGAATAATGGCGATTATCGCGAAACGATCATTCGCCAGACCCCGATGGGCAGGATCGGGGCGGCTTCAGAAGCGGCTGAAGCCGTGCAGTTTCTGGCCTCGGATGCAGCGGCCTTCATGACCGGGCAGATCATCACCATCGATGGGGGGCGCACTCTGCTCGACCCGGTATCTGTGCCCGCGCATTGAGGTTGGCGTAGGGTGCGTGCTTAGCACGCACCCTACCCGGGGTGGTCCTGTCACTCAGGCCGGGCAGGAAGCGATCCTGTCAGCGGTCACCGCCACGAGCCGCGCATGTTCGCGGCGCAATTGCATCACACGCTCGGCTTCTGCCGCCGGTGAGACTTCGGTCCGGGTCGCACGCTTGCCAGGTGTATGTGTTGTGCAGAACAACACAGGCTCGCGCGGCCATGCGCAGATGTTGAGTGTGGTGCGCGACTGAGTCGCCTGCGTCACGCGGTATCCGCGCTGGCGCGCGGTTTCGCTTTCAGCAATCTGCGCATCGAGCGCGCGCAACTCGGCCTGCGCGGCGCGAATGCAGGAAGAGTGCAGGTTGGCACAGCCGACAAGAAGTGCCAGACAGAAGGATACAACCAGCCGCACGCGCAAGATCTATCGCGGCGAGCGCTTGGCAAGGATACGCTGCAAGGTGCGCCGATGCATTGACAGACGCCGCGCAGTCTCGGACACATTGCGGTCGCATTGCTCGAAGACCCGCTGAATATGTTCCCAGCGCACCCGATCCGCTGACATCGGATTTTCGGGCGGTTCCGGCAAAGTCTCTTCCCCAGTGGCCAGCAAGGCCCGCACGACATCATCTGCATCCGCAGGTTTCGAGATGTAATCCGTGGCCCCGATCTTGACCGCAGCCACTGCAGTCGCGATTGCGCCATATCCGGTCAGGACCACAATGCGCGCATCTGCGCGCGCGGCGCGCAAAGTCTCGACGACGTCCAGCCCGTTGCCATCTTCCAGCCGCAAATCGATCACAGCATAGGCAGGTGGCCGCGCCTTCGCGATCGCGGTCCCGGCGACGACGGAACCAGCCGTTTCAACTGAAAACCCCCGACGTTCCATCGCACGCGCAAGGCGTTTGAGAAACACATCGTCATCATCAACCAGCAACAATGACGGGTCAGGGCCAAGATCGGGCGCAGGGTTTGTATCCATTTGTGCACTCTCTGTCATAACCGATAGGTAGAGCGCCAGGTTCCGCAGGTCAATTTGACATTCGTCTCAAGCGTTGTTGATGAAACAGGCCAAAGTATCCGCGACCTGCTCTGGTGACTGGTCGCGCCGGATGATGTCGACAAATCCGTGTTCCGGCAGCAACAGATAGCTGAATGTGGAATGGTCGATCAGAAAGAAGCGCTCATCAGTTTCCTGTTTCGCGAAATACACGCGATAGGCTTGCGCCGCGGCACGGAGCTGTTCTTCCGTGCCTGTCAGGCCGATCATCTCGGGATGTTGAAAGCGCACGAATTCGGCAAGCGCCTCTTGCGTGTCGCGCTCATGATCGACCGAGACGAAGACGGGCGTAACATGCAGACCCCGCTCGGCCAGCAGATCCACGGCCTGCGCATTGCGCGCCGTATCAAGGGGGCAGACATCAGGGCAGAACGTGTAGCCGAAATACAAAAGCACAGGCCGATCAGCGAAATCGGCCTCGGTCACGACGCGCCCGGTGTGATCCACCAACTCGAACGGACCCCCGATCGCGCCTGCTCCGCCGGAAATCGATGTGCCCCGACACTGCGCGAAATCCTGACCCTGCTGGCCTTGAAACACCAAAAAGCCCAGTCCGCCCATCAGGGCTGCTATGAAACCGAGCGCCAAAATCGAATAAAGCCGAATCATGCAATGTTCCTCACAGCCGAACGCGGCACCTTGATGCCGCAAGGGTCGCGCCCTAACAATCCCAGATAGCGCGACTGTGACAACACGTCCCTGCGTCTGAACCGGAGTGCGGATCCCATGACCACACCGACCTTTGGCGAGATTTCGCAAGACCACCGGGGCGACTGGGTCCGGCTGCGCACGATGACCTATGTGCGCATGGTGGCCCTGAGTGGACAAATCGCGGCCTTGCTGGTGGCGCATTTCTATTTCGAATTGCGCTTCGAGGTTGCACTGGTCAGCCTTGTCATCGGTGCGGCTGGCCTGTCGATTCTGACCTCGCTCTTGCTGTTTCCGCAGACCAAGCGCTTGTCAGAAGCAGAAGCGTTTCTGACCTTTCTCTTTGATATCGCGCTGCTGGTCTGCCTGCTATATCTCACGGGCGGGATCACCAACCCCTTCGCGCTGTTGATCATGGCGCCAGTCGCAGTCTCGGCGATGGCTTTGCGGCCACGCTCGACACTTGTCCTGTCGCTTTTGGCAATAGCCCTGGTGACTTTGATCACCTTCAGCCATCAACCCCTGCGCTTTGCGGATGGCACAGTGCTGACAGTCCCGCCGCTCTTTGCTTTCGGGTTCTGGGCTGCCATCGTGATCGGCATCCTGTTTCAGGC
>SKSL01000005.1 GCA_007123015.1 Natronohydrobacter sp.
CCACGGATCCGCTGATGCTGTTTCTGGTCGTGGTGCTGTTCCTGATCGCGATTGGCACGATCATGGATGCGGGACCTGCGATCCTGATCCTTGCCCCGATCCTGGCCCCGGTGCTGATCGGTGTGGGGATCCATCCGATCCATTTCGCCGTCGTGATGTGCATCACGCTGATCATCGGGCTGATCACGCCGCCGCTTGGGCTTGTGCTTTTCGTGGTCTCGGGCATCTCGGGCGAGCGGATCGAGCGTATTTCCTGGGACCTGATCCCCTATTTCCTGTTCGAAGTCGCGGTGGTCATCGCGCTGGTGCTGTTTCCCGATCTGGTCATGTGGTTGCCACGCCAGCTTGGGTATGTCTGACGAAACTGATCCAAAAAAGGGAGGAAACCTGAGATGTTGGACCTGAAAGAAACCCTCAAGAGCACGCGCACGGCGCTTATGGCAGGCGCTGTCGCGCTGGCGGGCAGCTTCGCGCCGCAAGCGCTGGAGGCGACCGAGCTGAACCTTGTTTTCCTGGCTAATGAAGATGACCAGGAATATGATGCGGCGCTTGTGTTCAAGAACTTTGTCGAAGCCCGCACAGGCGGCGAGGTCAGCGTCAATATCTTCGTGGGTGCGCAGCTTTGCGGTTCGGCCAATGAATGCTTTGAATCCATGCGCGCTGGCGTGGTGAACATGTATACTGCGACGGCAGGCGGGGCCTCGGCCATCTATCCGCCAGTGCAGGGGATGGATATTCCTTATGCGCTCAGCTCTGACCGCGTGGCGCAACTGGTGCTGCAGGATCAGGACTTCACCAATTTCATGCGTCAGCAAATCCTGGAATCGTCCAACAATGATATCCTGCTTCTGGCGATGACCCAGACCGGGGGATGGCGCAATTTCGCCTCGCGCGACAAGCCGATCCGCACGCCCGCCGATGTCGCGGGTGTCCGTTTCCGCACCATCGAATCCGAGATCCAGCAGCGGCTGGTCCGCTCCATGGGCGGCTCGCCCACTCCGATCCCGTGGCTGGAAGTCTACACAGCGCTGCAAACCGGTGTTGTCGATGGCACCAAGAACTCGATCAGCGATATCGCCAATATGAACTTCCAGGAACAGCTGAACTACATCACACTCGACGGGCACGCCTATATGGCGTCGATGTGGTTCATCGACAATGCGACCTTCCAGTCGCTCGACCCCGAACATCAGGCCGTGGTTCTGGATGGGGGCGCTCTGATGTCCACGATCCAGTTCGGGATCCAGCCCCGCAAGGAACTTGACGCCTATGCCAAATGGCTGGAGGCCGGCAATGAAATCATCGCGCCCAGCGAAGAAGAGATGGACCTGTTCCGCGAGCATGCTGGCCCGATCCGCGACTGGTATCTGGAAAACTTTGGCGCGGCAGGTGAAGAATTCCTCGCTGAATTCGAAGCGGCTGTTGCACGCGCAGAAGCCTTGGTCGAAAGTGACCGCGCTTCGGCCATGCAGTGATCTGAGCATGCTGTCTTAGCCAAAAAGGTGCGGTCGGGCCCTGTCCTGATCGCACCTTTCTGCTAGTCTGTTGCGTCAGATCAAAGGCCGTCAGACGACGAAGAAGAGAGAAGCCCACATGTCCGAGCCGCGTCAGCGCCGGTCTACCCAGCGCACGACCATGACTGATGTCGCCCGCGTCGCCGAGGTCTCGCCCTCTACGGTGTCGCTCTTTTTACGCGACCCTGACGCTGTCTCGAAGGCCCGAAGAGAGCGCATCCAGCGTGCAATCGACAGCCTGCGCTATGTGCCCAATCGTATGGCCGGGGCATTGGCCGCGGCCTCGACCAATGTGGTGGGGGTGATCGTGCCGTCGCTGGTCAACAGTTTCTTTGCGGAAACTGTCAGTGCGCTGCAATCGGCCCTGATGGCGCAGGGCTATCAGGTCCTGATCGGGCATACCAATTACGATGCCGCGCGCGAGGAAGAGCTGGTGCGGACCTTCCTGTCATGGTCCCCTTCGGCGATTGTCCTGACCGGGTTGGGCCATAACAGGGCGACACGTCAGATGCTGGAAGCCTCGCAGGTGCCTGTCATCGAGATGTGGGAAACAGGGCCACAACCCATCGACATGATGGTCGGCTTCTCGCATGCTGATGTCGGACGCTTGCAGGCCCGCCACCTGATCGAGCGCGGCTGCCGCGCGATTGCCTTTCTGGGCGCGCAGCTAGACAAGGATGCGCGCGCCGCACAGCGCGCGCAGGGCTATGCAGATGTGCTGAACTCGCATTCTGGTCAGAGCGCGCCGGAAATCATCGTCGCCGAGGCGCAGAGCGCTTCGGCCGGGGCCATCGCATTCGCGGCCCTGATGGATCGGCGGCCTGCTGTGGTTGGGGTGGTCTTTTCCAACGATATTCTTGCCCTTGGTGCGATGATGGAAGCGCAGAGGCGCAGGATCGCCATTCCTGAACATATGCGCATGATCGGTTTCGGGGGGCTTGATTTCACATCAGAACATGTTGCGGACTTGTCCACAATCGTCCCGCCTGGCCGCGCGATTGGCGCGCATGTCGCTGACATGCTCTTTGCCCGCATCGCCGAACGCGACACCCCCATTCGGATCACACTGGACCCGGTCCCGGTCTTCCGGCACAGTACAGAAAGCGTGCAGGGTCGGCAACGCGCAGGCTGATCTGTGCTGCGCGCAGCCTTTGTATCCGGGATCAGAGCCTTGCCTGCACCACGGTTTCCGACTGCGGTTTCAACCGGCGGGCCAATTCAGCAATATGCGCGGGCCCTGTTTCACAACACCCGCCAATGATGCTGGCCCCGCGCGCAGCCCAAAGCTGGCCATGCTCAGCATAGCGCATCGGATCCAGATCCGTGCGCGCCTGCAGCATGCTGACATTGGATTTCGCCGTCTTGAAGGCCGCGCTGATCCGAGTGAAGGCATTGGCATAGACGCCCAGGGGCAGGCGGCTGGCCGCAAGCGCGTCAAGCGCTGCTGGCATGGCTTCGACCATGGAACAATTCACCAGGATCGCCTCGGTGCCCGCATCCTGCGCAAGGGCGATCACATCGGCGACAGCTTCGCCGGAACGCAGACGCGCCCCGCATCTGTCATCGACTGTCACGGCCAACCAGACCGGGGCGCCCGCCGCCTGCGCGCCCTCCAGCGTGGCACGGGCCTGAAGGAGTGAGGCCACTGTCTCGCAGATCACCAGATCGACGCGGCCCTGCATAAGTTGCGCGCCTTCGGCATAAAGCGCGCGGGCCGTCGCAAGGTCGGGGTGATGTTCCGGGCGGTAGCTGCCATTGATCGGACCAAGTGCTCCGGCAATGCGGCCAGACCCATGCGCCGCCCGTGCCTGCGCAGCAGCGCTGAGCGCCGTGTCGTAAAGCTGTTCAAACGCGTCTTCAAGCTCGGTGCCGTTCAGGCGATCGCGCTGGATTGCATAGGTATTGGCCGTGGCTATATCGGCCCCGGCTGTGAAGTAATCGTGATGGATCTGCGCCACCAGGTCCGGGTGCTCATGCATCAGGCGGACCGACCATTGATGCGTGGGCCGGTCGCCCGTTCGGCGCAGCAGTTCTTGTCCCATGCCGCCATCAAGAAGGGTGATCGTCATCTGTCATGCTTTCTGCGCCGTTGACGTCATCTGGATCAGCGGCACATAGAGCAGTGCCGATATCGGGACCAGTTCTTTGCCTATAAAACGCGAAAACAGGCCATTTCTGGCCTGCATCCGTTTGTCATCCGCGTGTGATCAGCCGAAAATATCGTCCACAATGCCGTTATACCAGCCAATGCTTTCCTCGAAGGTCTGCCGGCGCAGATCAGCATCTTCCCCTGTCTGGCTGATGAAGCTCGACACCGACTCGATCTGGTCTTCGCCCGGCTCGTAGCTTGCGCCCACTTTCACCCCGTCATTGGTCGCGATCAGGGACCAGCATGCATTCGAGTAGCGCGCCGGGAAGATACGGCTGTCGGTCAGTTCGCCCCGGATGACATTTGCGACCACCTTGGCCTGACTATTCGCCGAATAGCCCGATTTCGGCATGGCACCCTGCTGGCTGGCATCGCCGAGGACGAAGATATTGTCATCCATCCGCGAGCGCATGTCTTCGGGCCTGACCGGGGCCCAGCCCGCATCATTTGTCAGCCCTGCCAGTTCTGCGATCTTGCCAGCTTTCTGTGCCGGGATGACATTGCAGACATCGACGCTCTCGACCATGCCATCAATCACCACTTCCATGGCATCGGGGCGCACTTCGACCATATCGCCGCCGAAATCGGGACCGATACGTTCGACCATGCCGGGATAGTGCCGCGCCCAGCCTTCCTCGAAGAGCGCCTGTTTCGAGAAGTTCTCTTTCGGGTCCACGATCAGGATCTTGGCGGTCGGGTTCCGTTCGGACAGGATATGCGCAACCATCGAGATGCGCTCATAGGGTCCGGGCGGGCAGCGATAGGGGTTCGGGGGGGCAACCATGGCGAAAACCCCGCCTTCGCGCATGTTTTCAACCTGTGCTTTCAGAAGCTGCGCCTGTGTGCCCGACTTATAGGCATGGGGCATCCGGCTTTGCTGGCTGACATCCCAGCCCGGCACAGCCCCGTCCACGAAATCGATCCCCGGCGAGACCACCAGACGGTCATAGGGCACAGAGCCCCCACCACCCAG
>SKSL01000048.1 GCA_007123015.1 Natronohydrobacter sp.
GCCAGCAACATTCAGTTGCCTTGGTGTGAAAGACAGCACCCGGAGTTGCGTCCTTGCATGCTCGAGCTTTGACTGCTTATTTTCGAAAACCTGCGCGCGTTCTTCGGAAATACACCCCAGTTCAACCCCTTTAGGTGTCAGGCGTTGATCTGCATTATCCGCACGCAGCGACAGGCGATATTCAGCGCGCGAGGTGAACATTCGATAGGGCTCCATCACACCACGAAGCGTCAAGTCATCGACCATCACGCCGAGATAGCAGTCCGCACGGCTGAAATGGACTGGATCAGCATCGCGCGCGAACTGCGCCGCATTCAACCCCGCCAAGAGCCCCTGCGCAGCAGCTTCCTCGTAGCCTGTTGTCCCGTTTATCTGGCCCGCCAGATAGAACCCGGACATTGCTTTCAATTGCAGAGCCGAGGTCAATGCACGCGGATCGATAAAATCATATTCGATTGCATACCCCGGCTGAATAATACGAACATTCTCCAAGCCGCGTATAGTGCGCACATAATGCGCCTGCACCTCCTCCGGCAAGGATGTTGATATGCCATTCGGATAGACTGTGTGATCGTCCAGCCCTTCGGGTTCCAGAAACACCTGATGCGATTCTTTGTCCGCAAAGCGAGTAATCTTATCTTCGATGGACGGGCAATAGCGCGGCCCGACCCCTTCAATCTGACCGCCATACATCGCTGATTTCGACAGGTTTGCGCGAACGATGTCATGCGTGTGGGGGTTCGTATGGGTAATGCCACATGCGATTTGCGGTGCAATCGTTTCAACTGTCAGAAAAGACAGATACTCTGGATCGCTATCGGCTCGTTGGCTTTCTAGGGCGCCCCAGTCGATTGTGCGCCCATCCAACCGCGGGGGCGTTCCGGTTTTCAGTCGCCCCATCGGCAAACCCAGGTCCCGCATCTGATCCGCAAGGATACTGGAGGCCTTGTCCCCCATGCGCCCAGCCGGATAGCTGACATCGCCAATATACACTTTACCGCCTAGAAACGTGCCTGTTGTCAGAACAACAGCTTTCGCTGTGATCCTGGTCGTCCCGTTAACTTGGATCCCAGTGATGGCGTCGCGATCTATAATCAGCGCTGTGACTTCTGACGGGATAATATCCAGTCCGGGTTGCGCGGTCACTTCGCGGCGCACAAATTCGCGGAACCGCTTGCGATCTGCCTGCACGCGCGGGCCTTGTACTGCTGGACCCTTGGAGCGATTCAATAAACGGTACTGAATTGCCGCGTAATCCCCTGCGCGGCCCATAACACCATCAAGCGCATCAATCTCGCGGACAAGGTGACCCTTGCCCAGACCACCGATTGCCGGGTTGCAGGACATGGTCCCAAGGTCCTCGATCCGGAATGTGACCAGGGCAGTCTTCGCACCCATGCGCGCAGCGGCCATCGCGGCTTCAACGCCAGCATGCCCCCCGCCGATAACGATCACATCGTAATGTTTCACGTGAAACACTCCTACTTGCCAATACAGAAAGAGGCGAAAATATCGCCCAACAGATCCTCGACATCAACCTTTCCAATAAGCGAATCAAGCGCTGTCATGGCATGTCTGATATCTGCCGCTACGAGTTCCGGGATATACTCTGCAGCCTGCAATTTTTCAATCGCTTGTGATAGAGCTTCATCGGCCTGTTGCATCGCTTGCAGATGCCGGCGCCGGATCGTTACCCCATCGCGCGCAACGCGTTGGCTAAGTTCGCTCTCGATACGTTTCAGCAAACTGTCGAGCCCCTGCCCTGTCATGCCAGAAATCCCCCCTACCCTTTCAGGGTAAAGATCCGCTTTGCTGAACAGCACAATATCGCCTTGCTTTGGTTCTACGGGTGGAGGCGCATCTGGCCCGTCACACAAAATGATGCGGAGGTCTGCTTGATCTGCGCGTTTCTGCCCACGCGCTATACCAATTGCTTCAATCTCTTCCGCCGTGTCGCGCAAACCCGCTGTGTCCAATAGTGTGACCGCGTAGCCGCCGATATCCATACGTAGTTCGATGACATCACGGGTTGTTCCGGCAATATCCGATGTGATGGCCGCTTCTCGGCCTGCCAGCGCATTGAGCAGGGTTGATTTACCAGCATTCACAGAACCGATCAGCGCGATCTCGAACCCGCTCTGAACCCGCTCGCGCGCCCCCTGCCCTGCTATTTCGCGCTGCAACGCGCCCTGGACCTGGTCGAGTTCGGCCAGAATTTGCGCGTCAAAATTGCCGATATCCTCTTCGACAAAATCAATCGAGACTTCGACCAGCGCTGCAGCCTTGATCAGATGCGCCCGCCAACTTGCGACCATCTGACCAATGGCACCGTCCAAGACGCGCAAGGCCTGTCGGCGCTGGCTTTCAGTCTCGGCTTCCAGTAGATCACCAAGCCCTTCGACCTGCGTCAGATCGAGGACATTATTTTCCAGCGCGCGGCGCGTAAATTCGCCAGGCTCTGCGAGGCGCAAATCGTGGTCATTGGCCAGACAGGATTCGACGACACTTATCGACGCAAGGCTGCCATGGATCATCAGCTCCGCGACATCCTCGCCTGTGAAACTCGCCCCGGCATTGAAGACCACGACAAGCCCGGTATCCAGCGCCTCGCCTGCGTTATTGCGGAGCTTGCGTAAGACCGTCTGCCGCGCCGGGGGCAAGCTGCCGGCCATGGCTTGGGCGACAGCATGCGCCTGCGGACCAGAGATACGGAGCACAGCGACACCCGATTTCCCACGGGCCGAGGCCAGCGCGAAAATCGTGTCCATATCAAGAATTCATGGAGTCGAAGAAATCGCTGTTGGTCTTGGTTTGCTTCAGCTTCGAGATCAGGAATTCGATCGCATCTGTTGTGCCCATCGGGTTGAGGATCCGACGGAGCACAAAGGTCTTTTGCAGATCTGTTTTCTCGATCAGCAGATCTTCTTTCCGTGTGCCGGATTTCAGAATGTCGATGGCCGGGAACACGCGCTTGTCCGAAATCTTGCGGTCGAGCACGATTTCGCTGTTCCCTGTGCCTTTGAATTCCTCGAAAATCACTTCATCCATGCGCGAGCCCGTGTCGATGAGCGCTGTCGCGATGATCGTCAGCGATCCGCCTTCTTCGATATTCCGCGCGGCCCCGAAGAAACGCTTGGGACGCTGCAGGGCGTTCGCATCTACACCGCCAGTCAGAACCTTGCCCGAGGATGGAACGACAGTATTGAAGGCGCGGCCAAGCCGCGTGATCGAATCGAGCAGGATGACCACATCGCGCTTATGTTCAACAAGGCGCTTGGCTTTCTCGATGACCATTTCAGCGACGGCCACATGGCGAGTCGCGGGTTCGTCGAAGGTCGAGGCAATGACCTCGCCCTTAACCGAGCGCTGCATGTCGGTGACTTCCTCGGGGCGTTCGTCAATCAAAAGGACGATCAGGTAGCATTCTGGATGGTTCTTTTCGATGCTATGCGCGATGTTTTGCAAGAGCACAGTTTTGCCCGTGCGCGGCGGCGCTACGATCAGGGCGCGCTGACCCTTGCCCAGCGGCGACACAATGTCGATGATCCGGGCCGAACGGTCCTTGGTCGCCGGATCATTGGTTTCCATCCAGAGCCGCTGATCAGGGTAAAGCGGCGTCAGGTTGTCGAAATGGACTTTGTGACGCGCGCGTTCGGGACTGTCGAAATTGATCTGCGTGACCTTTGTGATCGCGAAATAGCGCTCGTTCTCCGCTGGTGCCTGCATGACGCCTTCGATGGTGTCGCCCGTGCGCAGGGAATATTGGCGGATCATGTCAGGCGAGACATAAATATCGTCGGGACCGGGCAGATAATTGGCTTCGGGCGCGCGCAGGAACCCGAAACCGTCTTGCAGTACTTCAAGCACGCCTTCGCCCGAAATGGTCCAACCGTCCTCGGCCCGTTCTTTCAGGATCGAGAACATCATCTCGCCCTTGCGCATCGATGGCGCATTCTCGATTTCCAGCTCTTCGGCCATCGAAAGCAATTCTGCCGGGCTTTTGGCCTTCAGGTCAGCCAGGTTAAGAGACTCGACGCTTTCGGGGCTTTCAGTGCTTTCGGGGCGGTCTTCGATTATCATATCGGACATAGTATATCCTGTCTGCCCGGGTCATCCGGAGCATTTGGTCTGCTGCAAAACGAGAAACACATTCCGCCGGACGGCGGTGCATCATTGCAGATAGCCAGTTGTCAGCTTGAAGTCAATCAGACCCTAGAATTTTAGGATAACGGACAGGACAATCACGATCATCAGCACAGTCGGGACTTCGTTCATCATTCGGTAATCACGCCCTGACAAGCTGTTTTCACCTAGCGTGAAAAGACGACGCCGACGTGCACACCAGATATGAAACCATGTCATCCCGATGAGCCCTGCGAATTTGGCCCAGGGCCAGATGCTGGTCCACAAACCTGCCCCCAGCATGATCGCCATGGAGACACCCGTCGCCCAGGCAACGATCATGGCGGGGTTCATGATCACGCGCAGAAGCTTCTCTTCCATGACCTCGAAAACAGCGCCGATACCGTCAGGGCTTTGACGTTCGACATGGTAGACGAACAGGCGTGGCAAGTAGAACAGACCAGCCATCCAGCTGATCACTGCCATGATATGCAGCGCCTTGATCCA